>JABSSR010000197.1 GCA_013213965.1 Verrucomicrobiales bacterium
ACCAAACATGCCCGTAGAGTATCCTTTGGTTTTGAGTAGTTCAGGAATCAATATCTCATTTGGATTAATGCCGTGCCTTGATTTTGGCCCTGGCGCTCCGAGCATTCCAATGCGGTTCGGATAACAACCCGTGAGAAGTGCGGCACGCGATGCGCCGCAAACGGCCTGAGCGACATAAAAGTCTGTAAATTTCCGACCCTCTGATGCCATGCGATCGAGGTTAGGCGTTTTATGATTTTTAGCTCCGAAGCAACCAACGTCTGCATAACCCTGATCATCGGTGAAGATGATTACTATGTTTGGCTTAGTTAATGAATAAGCGTTAGAAGAAAAAATCAGAATAAAAAAAGCGATGAGATATTGTGCTGGGCTCAAGGTGAAGTAATGATTTAAAGTGAAGTCCGCTGGTATGGGTCACTAATTTTTATTTACCAGTTTCAATGATCTGCAGCATTTGCCTGGCTCTTTTTGATAGTGATAGAGTCTCTTCTTGCGTCAGAATCTTAGGAGCGGGCTGACCCTTATCTTCAGTTTCCGGTTTATGGCCACCCAGTTCGGCTAATAAGCTTTCTAATTCTTTGGTGAGATTTACAATATGAGCCCGCTGCCTCAACTTAGGTTCGAGTCCCTGGAGAGTTTCTAAAAAATATGCGATCACATCGGTCCTGGACAGTTTAGAGGTTCTGGATTCGGAATAATTGATCGAGGTTGTTATCGCTGCAATTTCAAAGGCCCTTAACCAACCTCCAAGAGCAACTAAGTTGGCAATGTCAACATCACGCAGCATGACCATTTCTGCTTCTACATCTTTTTGGGTCTTGGAAAGCTCTTCCTTTAACTTGTCCCATTTTCCCAGAACACTGCTCTCAAGAATACTCTTGGTGTATTTGGTGACCCGTTTTCCGGCTCCCAAGACTTGCGCCTGTTTGAGGACGGCTCTGCCAATATTTTCAAGTTCTTCAATTTGCTCAGACTGGACAATTAGGAAACCATCAGAGATGAGTGTGCCAAGTCCAAGCGCGACCAGTGAACGGTCCCTCGAGATAGTTTTAGGGAGTTCCCTTTTTAGTTTTGCATAAGGCAGTTCACCAAGCTCATCGAGTTGTTCGAATAGTTTTTTAATGGAAGGGGTAGTGAACCGATTGACACCGAATTCTTCCCGAACATGCTCATCCCCGACAAGGTCTTCTGGCACTTCTTGAGCACTGAGGATCGTAGAAAGGAGGAGGATGTGTAGGCTGATTCGAAGGAAAAGCATAAATAATGGTTGAGGGTAATGTTTAATTCTAAACGATTATTGTCTTTTGGATATGCATTTATATTGCTTTTTGTCCGAGTGATAATATTAGGAATTGATCCTTGATACCTTGGAATTTTCCAATGAATATTGCTTAAATTTACTCATGGGGCATTTGGCAACCACTATCTGGATTTTATGTTACTTTGGCGTTCTGCTGGGCTTGGCCGGTTATGGACTGCATCGTTACTCGATGATTTATCTTTATTGGAAGCATTCACGCAGAAAACCTGAGCCTGATGGTTGCTTGGACCAATTGCCTCATGTCACGGTCCAGCTTCCTATCTTCAATGAACTTTATGTGGTACGACGATTAATTGAATCTGTTTCAAAGATTAATTACCCGAAAGAACTTTTACAGATCCAAATCCTTGATGATTCGACAGATGAGACCCGGAAAATTTGTGCTGAGGAGGAGTCCAAGCTGAGAGCTGCTGGTTATGATGTTGAATTAATTCAGAGAGAAGACCGGGAAGGATTCAAGGCAGGTGCTTTGGAGAATGGTATGCATTCGGCAAAGGGAGAGTACATTTACATATTAGATGCTGACTTTGTTCCCGGTCCTGAGATCCTCCATCAAATGATTCATTTTTTCACTGATGAAAGAGTTGGCATGATTCAGACCCGTTGGGGTCATATAAATAGAAAGTATTCTATTTTAACTCGTGTCCAGGCGCTCTTTCTTGATGGCCATCATGCTGTGGAACAAACTGCGAGAAGCCGGAGCGGTCGATTCTTTAATTTTAATGGCACGGCAGGCATCTGGCGTAAGAGTGCCATAGTCGATTCAGGCGGTTGGGAGCACGATACTATTACTGAAGATTTAGATTTAAGTTACCGGGCACAAATGAAGGGTTGGAAATTCATTTATTTGGCTGATGTGGTTACCCCCGCAGAGCTTCCGCCTGACATGAATGGGTTCAAGACTCAACAACATCGTTGGGCTAAAGGTTCCATTCAAACTTGTCGTAAGATACTGGGAAGGGTCTTGAGGAGTGATCTTCCGTGGATTATAAAGTTTGAAGCTATCGCTCATCTCACTGCAAATTTTGCTTACTTACTATTGATATTGCTTTGCGTTTTAGTTAATCCCGCTATGCATCCAGAATCTGGTTGGGTCAGGACCGTACTCCTTGATATTCCTATCTTCTGCGCTACAACCATTTCGGTCGGGCTATTTTATGTGACTGCGCAAATTGCTATTAATCCAAGTCCGCTGAAATGGATTAGGGAGATCCTCTATTTGCCGGTGCTCTTAGCAATTGGTATCGGTATGTCGATTAATAATGGGAAAGCTGTACTCGAGGCGATACTAGGTAAGGAATCTGATTTTGTTAGAACTCCAAAGTACGGGATAGAAAAAAAAGATAAGGTCGTCAGTAAGTCAAAGTACAAGGCATTAAAATCCGTTGCTCCTTTCTTTGAGATACTTTTCTTTTTGTATTTTTCTTATTTGGTCATTCATGCTGCCGCCAATTCGAACTGGTTTGTATTACCTTTTCTTGTCCTATTCCAATTAGGTTTCTTTATTGTCGCCTACGGGTCCCTGCGTTATTTATTACCCGATTTTTTAAATGGTGAAGGGAAGTCCAAGGATGAACCTATTAAAATTTAATTTGATAGAAATTTTTCGTTTTGGTTTTGCCTGTTTATTTGGCAATTTGATTACTCTAAATCTGTAAATTACTTTTGTGTCATCTGGAGGCAGTTAGTTTGACAGACTTAACTATTAATACTAATATGGTAATTATAAGAAAAGCTGCTGGCTACAAAAATATTGGTATCCATAGCTGGTTCTTATGATTCTAAATGTCTGAAACTCGCATTCTATTGTTATTAGCTGGTATGCTCATGCTGTTGAGCAACTGCACTTCAAGAAAACTTTCTGGCGATCGCATAGTCGTAAGTGTTTATGATCAGCGACTCTCACTGATTGGAAAGGAAGGACCAGTCAAAACTTATCCTATTTCCACATCTAAGTATGGCCTCGGCAGTCAGCCGAGGAGCTATAAGACACCACTTGGCAGAATGTATGTTTGCAAGATGATTGGTGGGGACGTCCGTGCCGGATCTGTTTTCAAGAGCCGCCGACCTACCGGTGAGGTGGTCCGCCCGAATTCACCAGGAAGGGATCCAATCATTAGCAGAATTATTTGGCTAGAAGGGCTCGAGCGATTCAATCACAACACAAAAGAAAGGCTAATATATATTCACGGTACGCCTGAGGAAAGAACGATCGGCACCCCATCCAGTTACGGTTGTATTCGAATGCGCTCCAGGGACGTTATAGATCTTTATTCAAGGATTCGCGTTGGGACAAGGGTATATGTGAAGCGCTCTCAACTGACTGCGACTGAAATGCCGTTAGCGGCGCGTTTGCTAACCGCATCTTTGACAGACCCTCAAAGCGATCGGTCAGGCATCATTGGTTTGCGCTAGCTTCAGTAATAGCTTTTTTGATGTGTGATACGAAGGTTCCATTAAGATCCAATATCCGGTAATTTATCCCTGAAAGCCATTATTCCTACGGCTTGACAAGTTCTCTTGGTCGACTAGATTCGCAACCCCCTAAGAAACTCACCAAAATCCTATTATTATGGCGAATTCTAAATCTGCACAAAAAAGAGCCCGACAATCGTCTAAGCGTGGAATGGTAAACCGTGCTGTCAAAGCACGGGTTAGAACGGCTCGTAAGGCTGTCAATGATGCTATTGCGTCAGGGGCTAAAGATGATGCTACGGCTCAATTACAAGCCTTAGCTTCAGTAGCAGATAAAGCAGCAAAAAAAGGAGTCATCCATAAAAATTCGGCTGATCGCTTGAAAGGACTCTATTCTAAGCGGGTTGCTGCTATTAGCTGATTTTTTTGGCTAAGTAATAGAGTTTTTTGGATATTCTTTTCATTTTGAAGTTTTCTTTTTAGTTTGGTTGATTGAAAGTTTCCTGCCGATATAATGAATTTGTCTATGAATGAAGAGAAGGAGATGCAAAATGACGCATTAAATGAACGCGCTAAGAGGGCAGATAAAATCATTCGAAATCCTAGAAAATATAAAATTTGTATTGGTTGTGAATCAATTGTTGCGCAAAAAGTCAATTTGTGCCCGAATTGTCACGCTTACCGTTTTGTTGACAGTGAAAGTTTGGTAGTCGCTCAGGCTCAGGAACTTGGGCAAAGGGAAGCAAAGTCAGTACTTGGCAGTGATTTTGAATAAATAGGCTAATTTTAGTTAATTTTCCCTAATTTTCTACATAATGAAAATTATCTAAATTTAGGGTTGCACTCAATTATGAATGGGTTTTCATTAAAGGGTGTTCACCCTTATATAGGTTGAACAGTTTGAATGTATTAAACAAACTAACCAATAAACAAAAAATAAAGTATATGAAAATCCGTAACATTGCAGCAAAAACAGCCGCTGTTCTTGGATGCTCCGCCCTTCTCGCCCTGGTTCCTGCTATTGCAGGCGATGAGGCTGTTGCGGGTGAAGATCTTGGTGCAGAAATAAGCGTCGGTTATGACACCGACTATATCTTCAGAGGTGCAAACCTTGGACAGGACCTCCTTTGGAGCGACGTCAACGTTTCAACATCTCTTTCTGATGGCCTTGGCCTTAACATAGGTGCTTGGTATGCCAACGCAACTGATGGAGGCGACGATGAGCTTGACGTCTATGCAGGCATCTCAACTGATCTTGGTGGAATGGCACTGGATCTTGGCACAACATACTACTACTACCCAGGTGCTACTGGTGGCAATACTCTTGAGTTTGGCGCTGCCCTTGGAACTAGTGTAGGTGCCTTTGATGTAAGTGCAGGTCTTTACCATGACATTGATACTGACAATACTTACATTGAACTTGGTATCGGTACATCAGTTGACCTTTCAGACACCCTTTCACTTGATATCGGTGCTACTGTAGGTAATAACCAAAATGAGGTAATTGGTGGTCAGGCTGAAGGCCTTACAGCTCTTACTCTCACAGTTGGTGCTCCTATCGGACTTTCCGATAACGCTTCATTGACTCCTTACGTTGGTATCAACGTTGGTCTTGATGACAACGATGGTGCTGATGATGAAATCTTCAGTGGAATCTCTCTTAGTGTAGGATTCTAATTTGGATTAAATCCAAAATAATTTCACAAACCCCCGGTCGAAAGACCGGGGGTTTTTTTTTGTCTTTGTCAATTAATTCAGAGCGACATTCTAATCAATCCGGCGGTGAACCATTTTTAATGAACCTATCTTAAATGATCATCATTGATTGAGGTGAGTGTGGTGCCAGTTAGAGCTGGATACTTCACGGGAAGGGATTACCCGGGATTGGAAAATTCGACTAGCGGATAGGGAAATCTATAAATTTCTTTTTAGTGAGAAATCTATTTTTAGATCCAAAAAGCTCACTATCAGATTAAATTTACTCTAAATTATAGTAGTGCAATATGGTTTAAAGAAAGAACGACCTGTAATTTGATTAAGAATACAGTAATCTTCCTTATTATAGTATGCTCGTCATAATTGAATTGTTTAGCCACAAAAAACGGGTAATATAAAGAAATAATTCAAAAGAACCCCAAACGAATAGTTAATTCAAAAATCCCAAATTGTAACTATGAGAAATCACTATTTAATATCAATCAAATCAAAGCGACGCAAGTCCTCAGCATTTACACTCATTGAGC
>JABSSR010000198.1 GCA_013213965.1 Verrucomicrobiales bacterium
GAGGAGGAAATAGAGGAAGACGTAATGAAGATCGGAGATAAAAACTACATCGAGTATAGCAATTAATTAATTGCCCCTTCGCCGCGGCAACTATTTTAGTTATTGCCTCTGCCCAAAAGCTGACTCAGGAGGTTCTTCAGTAGGAACCATCTTTTGGGCTTTTAAGACAGGAATGGTAAATTCATCCCATTTTTCATAATCCATGACCCCATGAATCTTATACCATCCCATCTCCTTGTAATCGGGAACCAATTCTGAAAATTCAACAGGAATTGAAACCGGCCTTGCATCAGCGATACAACAATTCATCATTAATCTGAAAATTCTAATCCTTTTGCCTGCGCTGTTATGCATGGTTTCAGGCATAACCTGTCCCATAGTTTCTACAGGCAGCCCTTTGACGACCCCTTGAACTTCTTCGGCACCACCGGTATAAAAAATACTAATCACATCCATCAAAAATTCGCCGTCTTTGTTCTGATCAACCTGTTGCTTAAGATCGTCAATTGTATAGGGGCCCCACCCCGCGGCATCAGCGACTGACTTGCTTTTGGCCTCGTCTGATTCTCCTTCAATTTTAATTGATTGCTTATCATTAACTTGTTTTTTGAGGTTAAAAGATTCAGGAGTTTCACCTATCACACCTTTACCCCAACCGGAACTATTGTTTTGAACCCAATTTTTGCTGTATGCATCAGGAGTATATAAAGCAGAGATAATTACAGGAACTAAAACAATCATAGAAGTTAACACTATTCCTCCTACTGTTATTTCTGAATGGTCATGGTTGTGGTTGTGGTTGTGGTTGTGGTCATGGTCATGGTCATGGTCATGGTCATGGTCGTGGTCATGATCGTGGTCGTGCGAACAGGAAACCTTCTTAGAGGATGTCAGCAAAAGAAAGGCACTTATTACGCACAAAAACAAACCTGCAAGCAAAGCCTGTGTCTGAAAACTTCCAGCACTAGTTAAATATTTTTCAATTCGGCCAAAGATATAAAACCAAATAAAAATAGACCCGAAAACAAACAGAACTATAGATTGTAGGATAATGATTAAACGTTGAGACATGAGACTATTATAATTATCTAAGTTCCGGGAACGGGAATATTGCTCCATTGATAAAATAAAATTCCTATGACAATAAAAAGTCCAACTGCCAAACTCAGAACAAATCTAGGCTTAAAAACGGAACTGTACATAAAAACTAATTTCACATCCATCATTGGACCATAGGTCAAGAATGCAAGCTTAGCTGCTGATGAAAAACTAAGCATCTGCGCAGCAATAAATGCATCGGAAGTACTACACAATGACAAGACAAATGAAAGAAACATCATTGCCGGTATTCCAATTAAGTCTGAAGAACCAAACTGATCAACTAGTCCTTGATTAATCTGCGTCCTGTAAAGGGCTGTTATCATTACCCCTATAACAAAATACATGCCTACATCTAAGAAATCGCGAGCAGCACTTCTTAATGCAATCAACAACCGGTCCGGCGTTTCTTTCTCCTTATTTAAAAGAACTGTAGCAGATTGAATATTTTGCGAATCTGTTTGAATTTTCTTTAATAAGTTATTCCGAAGGATGCTCTTTATTGAGAATTGATGAACCACAATTCCAACAAGCACGGTAATCAAATAAGCAACACCTATACGTGATAATGTCATAAATAGTGGGTCATTACCCGCAAACGCAGAATAGGTACTTAATGCTACTATAGGATTTACGATTGGAGCAGAAAGCATGTAGGTAATGGCACACGATACGGGGAGCCCTTTCTGAACTAGACGCCTAATTACCGGCACTATAGCACATTCACAAACTGGAAATATTGTCCCTAACAATCCAGCAAGAGCTATGGCTGCATATCTATTCTTTGGCAAGAACCGATCAATCATATTAGATGGAAGATAAGCATCAATAAAACCTGAAATGATTGTGCCTAAAAGAATGTATGGGGCTCCTTCGAAAAGAATACCAAGAAAGGCAAAATATAAATCGCCAATTTGACTAGGTTCGGTAAAGGGCATTATTTTTAAAAATGCAAGTGTGCGCTCATTCCTAAATAGTGCAAGACACGTTCTTACAAAAGGAAAGAAATAAAGAAAAAGGCCGACAGAAAACCCCACGCTTCTGCCGACCTATATATTCTGGAAATAATCAATAAACTGAATTTCCGAATCCTAATTTCTTCAATAAAATAAAGATCTCAGCACAACCTAAAAGCTTCATTCCTATGAAAGTATGCATACTATAAATTGCCAAAACCTCTTATTTCTCACAAAATTTTATAAGAAAAATGATGGCACATCATCCCTTAACTCGAGCTATAAACTGAAATTAAGCTCCAACGAGCAATCTCGCTGGATTTTCCACGCAGTCTTTAACTCGCCTTAGAAAAGTAACCGCTTCTTTACCGTCAACTATGCGGTGATCATAGCTCAGCGCTAAATACATCATTGGTCTAATAACCACCTTTCCTTCAACTGCCACAGGCCGATCAATAATATTATGCATCCCAAGAATTGCTGATTGAGGCGAATTTATAATCGGAGTAGACAACATTGAACCATATATTCCACCATTAGAAATCGTAAAGACGCCACCCTGCAAATCAGCAATTTCTAGCTTTCCTTGATTTGCTCGAGATGCGTATTCTGCAATGTCCTTCTCAATTTGCGCAAAGCTCTTATTATCACAATCACGAATTACCGGCACCACGAGCCCCTTTTCACTCCCAACAGCTACTCCTATATCAAAGAAATGATTACGAATAAGATCCGTCCCATCGATACGCGCGTTAATTTGCTCCACCTCCTTTAGGGCATCTACCACTGCTTTTATAAAAATCGACATGAACCCAATTTTTACTCCGAATTTCGCAATGAAATCTTCCTGTAATTCTTTGCGTAATTGCATAACAGAAGACATGTCACACTCATTAAAGGTGGTCAAAAGTGCTGCGTTCTGCTGTGCAGACACAAGGTGAGCAGCTATCTTTCGTCTGATAGGAGAAAGCGGCTCTCTAGTTATGCGCCCCCCTTCTTCTATTATAGCATCAGTAGAATCATGATGTGATACGGGCTTAATATTTAAGTCAGGCAAAGCCTCTCTTCCTGCATCCTTAGAAACAATTGACTGCGCATTTGGAGGCTCAACTACTTTTGAAGAACGCAACTCGCCCCCACTGTCTATAAAAGCTTGAACATCCTTTTTTAATATGGCGCCTTTCTTTCCACTCCCAATAATCAGTGACAAATCAACATCATGTTCCTTTGCAAGTCTATTGACTGCTGGAGAAACAGGAGCCTTACGATCTAGCCTAAGATCTCTCTTTACTATTTGTGAAGGCGCTTGCTGTGAAGCAATCGCTTCAACTTCAACAGGAAGATCCTGATGTTGTTTTTCCTGCTTCTCTCGTTTCGAATTAAAAGAAATGGAATTCGATATATTTTCACTCGTTATTCGGCCAACTACGGATCCTATAGAAACCTCTTCCCCTTCAGCTACAAGTATTTGCAAAGTTCCTGTAACATCAGCAGTGATTTCAGTTGAAATTTTATCCGTATCTAAAGTAAGCAATAACTCTCCAATACTAACAGGATCACCGTTATTCTTATGCCACTGAGCAATCAATCCGCTCGATACAGATTCACCAACAGATGGAATCCTAATATCACCACTCATTAATTATAAAAATAGATAGATCAAATTGCCGTAAAATCCTTTTTGATAATTAGACCATTTTAAATCAAATACCAATTTTTTGAGATATTTTAACATTTCACCAAGCCCGTTCCTGAATGAATTTTGGTGAAACCAATACAATTAGCATTCATTAATCATTTTTAAACACTAAAAGCTTTTTGAACCAACCTGCGTTGCTCTGCGTTATGGATTGCTTTAGATCCAGTTGCGGCGCTTGCGCTTCGTTCACGACCAGCATAACGGACATTCCCTCTGCCGGCTTCATTTAGGCGTGGACTGATGTAACTCCAAGCTCCCATATTAAGAGGTTCTTCCTGACACCAAACCCATTTTTTATATGCTCTTGAATAACGTTCTATAATTTCACCAAGCATTTTCCAATGAAAAGGGTATAGCTGCTCTATGCGAATAATAGCAGTGTTTCTAATTTTATTTTCGTTTCTAAATCTTAATAAATCATAATAAACTTTACCTGAACAAAAAATAATGCGCGTCACTCGCTCTGGACGATCAATTAATTGATCATCATCAAGCATTTCGCAAAAATACGATCCATCAGAAAAATCATTTTCATGAGAAACACATTCTGGATGCCTTAACAGACTCTTTGGCGACATCAATATGAGAGGCTTGCGTAACTCCCTTATAATCTGCCTTCTTAATACATGGAAATATTGTGCTGGAGTAGTAAGATTACAAACTTGCATATTACCTCCAGCACATAATTGCAAGAATCGCTCAAGCCTAGCACTTGAATGCTCAGGGCCTTGGCCTTCATAACCATGAGGAAGAAGCATTACCAAATTAGATGGTTTGCCCCATTTCGATTCAGCCGAGCTAATGAATTGATCTATGATGACTTGAGCCCCATTAACGAAATCACCAAACTGCGCCTCCCAACAAATCAACATTTTAGGGACCATTAAATTATAACCATAATCAAAACCCAAAACACCAGCTTCAGATAACAAGCTATTATATGCACAAAAGCTAGCCTGATTCGAATTAAGATTCTTCAACGGCACGTGCCTGTCTCTGTTTTCAGTATCATACAATACACAATGCCGCTGACTAAATGTACCACGACGAACATCCTGACCTGAAAGTCTTACAGGATAACCTGAATCAAGTAATGACGCAAAGGCAAGAGCCTCAGCATGAGCCCAATCATATGGACCACCTTCTTCAGTTGCTCTAGAACGTCTAGCTAAAAATAGCTTCTCTATTTTAGCGTTAATTGAAAAATTATCAGGAAAATCCACTAACTTTCGTCCTAAATCACGTACCGCATTAATAGAAATTCCGGTAGGAATTACTTCATAGGAATAAGCATCTTCTTGGACTTCTACTGCTGCTCCTCTGAAAGATATGTGCGCTTCTTTATCTTTGCCTTTAACTAATTGAAACTCAGAATCCAACCGATCATAATACGCATTGGTAATTTCAAGAATTTCACGTTCTGAGATTTGCTCTTCGCTCAATAAATAATCTTTATAGATTTCAGTAGTTGATTTTTTACTGCGAATAGCACGATAAATCTTCGGCTGAGTAAAAGCTGGCTCATCCGCTTCATTATGACCATGACGCCGGTAACAAACAATATCGATTACCACATCTCGAGCAAACTTCTGACGAAATTCAAGAGCAAGCCCTGTCACATATGCAACTTCTAGTGGACTATCTCCATTAACATGAAAAATAGGAGCCTCAATCATTTTAGCAATGTCCGTACAGTAGACTGAAGAACGAGCATCAGAGGGCATTGTGGTAAATCCAATCTGATTATTAATGACTATATGAACCGTACCGCCTGTCCTATATCCTGGCAATTGCGAGAAATTCAGCACTTCAGCTACTGCTCCTTGTCCTGCAAAAGCCGCATCACCATGCAAAAGTATCGGTAAAACACGATCACGTTTATCCGTATTACCAATTAATCTTTGTCGCGCTCTCGCCATACCTTCTACCACAGAATTTACAGCCTCTAAATGGCTTGGGTTTGGAGCCAGAAAGATATTGACTGAATCCTCCTGTATTTCACGCCTAGTCTCATAGCCAAGGTGGTATTTAACATCACCATCACCACACACTAAGTCTGGAACATAATTTTCTGAGAATTCATGAAATAAAACAGATAATGGCTTTTGAAGAAAATTTGCTAAAATATTTAGTCGACCGCGATGAGCCATTCCCATCACAATTTCTTCTACTCCATTATCAATTCCTTGATGGAGTAAAGTATTAAGCGCCACTAAGGTCGATTCTCCTCCTTCAAGACCAAATCTTTTCTGCGCAACAAATTTCTGATGGAGATAACTTTCAAATTCTTCTGCCTCAATGAGCCAATTCAGGATCATTTTCTTGTTAATATGTTTAATCTTTTCTGAAGGAAGTCTATTTTCAATACGATCTCTTATCCAATGCTTAATCTTAGAATTATGGATTCCCATATATTCAAACCCTATTTTCCCACAATAGATCTCCTGCAGGCTCCCAATCATTGCCGAAAGGGACATTGGTTTACCTTCAGCAAAAAATTGACTCGCCACTTGCTCCTTTAGATCAACTTCATTAAATCCAAACTGCTCGTAACTGAGTTGTGAATTAACAGAAGGAGAAAGACTCAAAGGATCGACATTCGCCTCAGTATGCCCAAGGGCTCTGTAATTATAAAGTAATCTTACAACTCTGGCTCGAAAAACAGGGTCAGTGAGTGTAACTCGCAAAATATCGTTCTTAGGATAGCTTGATTCTTTTACACTGTTAGGAGCATCTGAAAACTCTATGCCTTTCTCTATTTGCGCCATCCCAAGAGAAAACCCCTCAAAAAACGCTGCCCAATCTGAATCGACTGATCCTGGGTCATCACGCCAAAGAGCAAACTTTTCATCCAATAAATTTGCGTTGAACCGTGAAGCAATACTGCTGTTCATGATATTTAATCTGTACTAAAAATGCAGGAATCTAGCTGGTAAAGAAATTTCACCATAGAAAGCAAAACTCTAATAAAAAATTTAAGGCAGGAATGACGTTTTCTGTTAAACTAATAAGCCTTTCGAAACCGTCTTTAAAGACAGTAACTTAGGAAAGTGATTTCTAATGATAAAAGTCTCAAACCTGTCAAAGCAATACGTCGAAAGGGCTGCAATAGATAATATCTCGTTTGAGGTGGAATCCGGTGAAATCGTTGGATTTCTTGGACCAAATGGGGCAGGAAAAACCACAACTTTAAGAATGTTAACTGGTTACATACCACCAACATCAGGCAACGCAAGCATTGGAGGCCATGATGTTTTTTCCGAATCTATAAAAGCCAGACAAAAAATCGGATATATGCCCGAAAATGTCCCCTTATACGACGATATGCGCGTCAGGGAATATCTCCGATTTAGAGCCGAATTAAAGGGACTTCGAGGTCAAGAGGCAAGACAAGGGGTTAGTGAGGCGATCGATCTTTGTGGTTTAAAACAAATCAGACGGCAAATGATAAGTTCCCTTTCAAAAGGCTATAGGCAACGGGTGGGTCTTGCTGATGCATTAGTCAACAATCCAGAACTACTCATTCTTGATGAACCAACCAATGGCCTTGATCCCAATCAGATTCGACGTTTCCGAGAATTAATTAAGCAACTCGGTATAAGGCATACAATTTTAATTTCGACTCATATTTTAAGTGAAGTCGAGATGACATGTAATCGTGTCATCATTCTTAATGAAGGAAAAATCATTGCAAACGACAAACCTAAAGATCTCTCTCGCGAATTACGTTCAGCCAACACAATATCAATAGAAGTAAAAATACCTACAGAAACAGCACAGAATCTAATTAATGCTATCCCTGGAATAAAAAAAGTCACCAAAGAACATCAAGTCGAAGAATGGAGTCATCTCACTATACGAACTGAACCAGGCAATGATGTTCGCGAATCTATAGTCCATCTTGCTAACGCACAAGGATGGCCATTACGAGAAATTCGAACTCAATATGCGACTCTTGAAGATGCATTTGTTGAAATTACTCAAGCAAATACGTCCAACTCATAAATACGCAAACATGCATGCTCCAAAGATTATAATAACAATCATCCTCTTAGTTATTATTATTATATCAATTCAAAAATTCCTGTCAGGAGGAACCGGGCTAGTTATATTAAAGAAAGAGTTAAAATCGATATTCTATTCTCCTATAGCCTGGGTCGTAATGGCTTTAGTCATGTTGCTGAATGGATTCTCATTCACTGCTGCTTTGGAGATTTTACGTAAAGCCGATGTAGATGAAACATTGATAGGTTATACATTTAGCTCAACATCATTTTGGTTAACCTACTTTTTTATTTTTCCAGTCATTACCATGAGACTTTTTTCTGAAGAAAAAAAATTAGGGACTATTGAAACTCTTCTAACCGCACCAGTTCAAACTATACACTTACTCCTAGCTAAATACATAGCAGCTCTAATCTTTTACTTTATTATCTGGCTTCCTAGTGCAATGAATTTTTTCCTTTTCCGCATAAGCTCGGCAGAGAATATTGATGCTATTGGTTCATTTTTTGGAGCTTATGTAATAATATCACTTGTTGGGATTTTTAATATTTCAATTGGATGCCTGGCATCTGCCCTGACCAAAAACCAACTAGTAGCAGCGATGGCTTGCTTCACTTTTTGTATGTTGCATTTCCTAGTTGGTTTTATATTACAAGATCTTCCTGTACCTGAATCATGGCAAAGTTCTTTGTTCTATTTTTCAACAGTTAAGCACGTTGAAATTTCCATTAGCGGATTAATTGATAGCCGCCAATTTATTTATTACCTTAGCTTCACTATCCTCATCCTATCATTTACTTACAATGTACTCGAGTACAGAAAGTGGAAGTCCTAATAATGTCAGAAGAAACTGATCAAATTAAAATCGAAGGCTCTTCCAAAAATCCTGTTAAAGCTAACACAGAGTCCAGTCATTGCAGAATTAGAAGGAAAAACATTGCATTCAACGTTCTGCTGCAAATGTTTTTTGCCATTCTGCTATTTATTCTCATCAATTATATTTCATATGGCAACTACCAGCGATGGGACCTGAGCTCAACAAAGAAATACAGCATTTCAGAAGATACTGAAGCTTACCTTAAAGATCAGCTCGATGAAAAAGTAACACTAACTATGGCTTTCTTAAAAAGCTCAAAAATACGCAATCAACTCAAAGTTCTTTTAGAAGAATATGAAAATATATCCGAAGGAAAAATTGTTTTTGAGGAATTCGATCCAGTAATAAATAAAGATAAGGCTTTAGAAATATCAGACCGCTATAAAACAACAATCGACCAAAGCTGCTTGTTTATCGAAGTGGGAGGGCGTATCAAGAAACTCATCGAAATCGATTTATTGGACGATAAAGGACGTGTATTCACTGGAGAGGACACAGTAACTTCAGCAATGCTAGCGACTACAGAAGGTAAACCTAAAACCGTTTATTTAATTGCAGGAAAAGGTAAGCTCAAAGAAGTAAATGGTCGCTCTGCCGACAAAGAAATTCTTAGTCTCAGCACTAGGCACTTCTTCGAACTAAAAGAGCTAACCCTAGGAAATATAACTAAAATACCTGAGGATGCTGATTCTCTTATCATTATAAACCCTGAGACAGACTTTTCACTTTCGGAAGTTACTGTTATCACAAAATATTGGGAAAAGCAGCGAGGATCTATGGTTCTGCTATTGAATCCAACAACCAAGATGCCAAATTTTTATCCTTTCCTTCGCTCTCTTGGCATTAGAGTTGATAACAATTATCGCGTTTTATTTTCTGAAACAACTGGCATCGGAGGAACTCAAAAAGTTTATTCTGTACAAAGTAAATTACTTGGAGGCAACCCTATCACCTCATCAGATGAAGGTGCTATAACTACTTTTGCAGGACAAACCTGCCCCATAAGTGTTGCTGAAAATAATGAAGGATTAGCATCTAAAGGAATAATTGCTGTTCCTCTCCTAGCCGCAGATACCAAATATTGGGGTGATCTAGATCATACGGAACCCTATCCAAAAAGAAGTAAATTCGATATGATTCCTGATCCAAATCCTATTTACGTTGCAGCAATGGTTGAAAAAGGAGGATCAGAAGATGCTGCAGTTAAATTAGAAAGTTCGAGAATGGTAGTTATAGGCAATTCCACGCTCCTTGATCCTATACCCACACGGTTAAACGTTGAATTGGTAATGAATGCTATCAATTGGACACTGGACCGCGAAGAGCGTTTGGGAATAAACCCTACGAATGTCATTAGTTTCCGTATCGATATGTCACCAGAAAAGTATAAAACTCTTTTCTACTTAATTGTCTGCATTTTTCCCGCTATCGCTTTTTGCTTTGGCGTTGCTGTTTGGAGTGCTCGTCGAAGTTGAAACCATCTGATCTAGAACTAGCAAAATGCCTAACAAAAGCACGTCATATCTGATTTTACTAACAGCCCTGTTGGCCGCTTATACAATTTGGGATTACAGCGGTAAAAGTAAACAAGGAATGATAAAACTGAATTCCAAAGCTATTCCAGTCGAGGAGATTGATTCAATCGATGAAATCGAAATATCATCTGCTAGTGGTAAAGTTTCTTTGTCTCGCACCTCTGAAAAAAAATGGAATATTACTCATCCTGTTACTGACAGGGCTAACACAAAAAAGATCGAAAATATTTTAGTAGTACTCACTGAACTAAAAAAGTTTGATTCCATCTCTAGCAGGAATGCTCCTTCCTCAAGTGAAATGGGACTAACCGAAAACTCTCTATCAGTAAAACTATTAAGTAATAACAATTTTATAGGTAAAATAATTCTTGGCAATGCCACAGGAATCACAGATACCATTTACGCACAATGGAACGATAAAAATAAAGAAGGAACCCCATTCTTCTGCTGGTCAGATATCAAAGAAGTGATCGATGTTCCTTATGATAAAATCAGAGACAAAAAATTAGTAAATATTCCCGTTGAAGAAATAAGAGAAATAGAAATAAACGATCAATCGGGATCATCCCTTAATGTCGATAAAACGGCAGGCGGAAAATCTTGGCTCATAACCAAGCCTCTAAAAACAAATACAGATGATGAAAATTTCAATGAATGGCTATCCACAATTATAAACCTCACATCACAAGCATTTATAGATAAAGCAAACAGCAAAATCGCAGCGGCATTTACAACAATAACAAAGACTATATCAATTCTAACAAATGAAGAGGGGGGGGGATCCATTATAGAATTTGCCAAATCAGATAATGGCACCACTATCTTCGCAAAGGTTTCTGATAGGCCAGGGGTGATTTTCCAGATAGATAGAAAGGCGTTAGATTCTATTAATCTTAATCCAAATACGATAAGAGACCAACGGTTACTCCCTTTTAATCCTAAATCTGTTGTTGCACTTGATTTAGTCGCTATGCCAAACAACAGAGTAAATCTTATACAGGATAATAATGGATGGCAGATAATAGATAATGCACAGAAAATTAAAGCTGACGATCAAAGAATATTCAAAATTCTTAAAACTCTTTCCGCAGAACAAGTTGAAAAATTTGTAGCTGATGCTGCAGGCGATTTGAAACCATGGGGCTTAGATCAACCTACCCTAAGCATTACAATTAAGTCTGTTGCATTAGATCCCCAAAAACCAACTAAGAAAAACGGTTCTCCTAATCTCATTGATGTTAATAGAAAACTTCTTGTAAAAGGACAGCTCGCTAAAGACCAAGATGTCATTGAATACTATGCAACTATAGAGGGAAGCGGCACAGTTGCAAAACTCAGTCCTGCATTCCCATCCATATTACCTATTCGAACCCTTGACTATAAAGAACTTTATTTATGGCCCACCTTTGATTTAGCCAATCTTCAATCCATTAAAACCTCTAAACCTCCACAAATATCCTTAGATCTTCAATATAAATACCAATCAAATGAATGGTCAGCAACCCTTGCTAATGAAAATATTTCGAAGCAAATTGATACCGTCCAAGCATTGAAACTCGCTCAGCATTTAAGCCTTCCCGTACGAGCGACGAGATGGCTAAGTAATAATACTGGCGAAGCAGAAATTGCACTTTTAAATCCATGTAGAAAAATAGAATTTACACTAGTCGATGGAAATGAAAATATTTATCCCTTCAAAATTGAATTAGCACCAATCAGCAAACAAGCGTCTAATATTCTTTATTATGCACGCATTAATGATAATCGAGAAATTTGCCTTATCGATCGTGAAAATTTTGATGTTCTGGATATGCCGATCATTAGAGAATCTTCCGAAAAATGATCCCATCGCAATCAGCTTAATTTTTTTCTGCAGAATATATCGTTGCTATTCCCCCACTAAGGGAATGAAATTTAGCATGATTAAAACCACTAGATTCAATTAAGGAACACATATCTTTTCCTGAAGGAAAAGATTCAATTGTCCTTCCAAGGTACTGATAAGCTGAGCGCTTTCCGGTAATTAAGCCAGCAACTGCAGGAAGTATCTTATGTAAATAAAATCGATACAATTTGCGACATACAACACTTTCAGGTAAAGAAAAATCCAAGACTACCACACATCCTCCTGAAGATAACACTCTAAACATTTCAGACAGAGCCTCCGACCAATCAGCCATGTTTCGCAAACCAAACCCAACAGTCACTACATCAAACCGATTTTCAGGAAATGGAAGATTTAATGCATCCGCTAGCACTGTTCTCTTTAGCCCTCTCTTATTTGCTTGTTGGAGCATAGCCTCACAAAAATCACTTCCGATCACTTCCGCTTTTGGGCATCGTTTCTGGATTTCTAAAGCCAAATCACCACTACCAGTTGCAACATCAAGTATATTAATGGGAATTCGACGACTAATCATTTTCGCAACTTTACGCCGCCAAAGAATATCAACGCCCAAACTTAACACATGATTAGTAACTGCATATCTACTCGCTATACCAGCAAAAGCATCTTTCACATCTTTAGGATCTTGCATTTTATGAGATATTCGCTCGGTTTCTTCTTAGTGCAAAAACAAATCAACCCCTATTAATCTAGCCATCTAAAGATAGCCAATGCTAAAATTAATAATATGATAGATACGACAATCATAATCCCATTACTTGCTGGATTATTGGGAATAGCAATTGGTCTACTGACACGCAAATTCGGGCAACAAAATTCAAGCGATATTGGAAAACAAATTACAGAAATTGGGCAACAACACGCTGAGTTGACTGGCCGTCTTAAAAGTTTTGCCCAGGCTCAAGAAGATGCTCGAGGTCAACTAAATCGAAATCTAGCTGAACGGCTAGACAACGTATCAAAAACTGTCACAGAAAATCTAAAAGAATCAGGTGAAAAAACCACCAAAACACTTGGTAATATAGGAGAGCGACTTTCCACGATTGACAAAGCACAACAACAAATTGCAACACTCTCAGGACAAGTAGTTGAACTACAACAAATACTTGATAACAAACAAGCACGTGGTGCATTCGGAGAAAGTCAACTTGCTGATATTGTAAAGGACGGTCTACCTGAAAGTGCATACGATTTTCAGTTCACTTTATCTAATGGCAAAAGAGCAGACTGCATAATTCGCCTTCCTCAACCACCTGGACCAGTAGTAGTTGATAGCAAATTTCCTCTCGAAGCTTATCAAAGTTTTCGAAATGCCAAAGATGAAGGAGAAGCTCAGGCAGCATTAAAACAAATGCAAAATGACACTCTAAAACATGCACAGGACATAGCTTCTCGCTATATCTTACAAAACGAAACAGCTGAAGCTGCACTTATGTTTCTACCTTCAGAAAGTGTTTTTTCTGAAATTCATTTACGTCTACCACAAGTGATTGAGAAGTGTCGATCTTTGCGAGTTTATCCAGTCTCTCCTAATACGATGTCACTGACGCTTAATACAGTAAGGGCAATCATGCGTGACGTTCAAATGAGAGAACAAGCCAGTCTTATTCAAAAAGAGGTGGGAACTCTGCTTGTTGATGTTAGCCGTTTAATGGACCGTGTAGGCAAACTTAGATCTCATTTTGATCAGGCTAGCAAAGACATAGATTTAATTGAAAAATCCAGTAATAAAATTGGAAATAGAAGCGAAAAAATTTCGGACTTAGAATTGAGCAATCAAGAAAACATTAAAGATACAAATGTTTTACCTAATGATAATTGATTAAAATAATTTCTTTGTCATTTACTCTTAATTCATTGTAGTTACTCGAGAAAAATAACATTATATAATTCATGGAATTATCTCGACGCGGCTTTGTCACAAAAGGTACCGCAATTATTAGTGGAACCTTTTACAATAGGCATGAAGTATTTTCTAATCCAAACATTCGTAAAACTATGTCTCGTCCGCTAATTATATCGACGTGGCCATTCGGGGAAGCGGCAAACAAAAAAGCTATGGAAGTTATTAATTCCGGAGGATCTTCTCTAGATGCCGTTGAAAAAGGAATCAATGTAACAGAAAATGACAAAGAAAACACTTCGGTCGGCATTGGAGGATTACCCAATTCAGAAGGCATAGTACAATTAGATGCATGTATTATGAATGGTCCTAAACACGAAGCTGGAAGCGTCATGGGACTAGAGAAAATTCGCAATCCTATTTCTGTAGCTAGAAAAGTAATGGAACACACTCGACATGTCCAATTAGTGGGAAAAGGAGCGCAAAAATTTGCCTGTTCACAAGGTTTTATAAAAGAAAATCTCCTAACAGAAAAAAGCAAAAAAAAATGGCTCGAATGGAAAAAGGACAATCAAAAGAAAAGCCTAGAAGGTTCAAGTGAAAATCACGATACAATTGCATTACTCATATTAGATGAAGATGGTAATTTGACTGGTGGATGCTCTACTAGTGGATTAGCATTCAAACTCCCTGGGCGTGTAGGAGATTCCCCAATCATTGGGAGTGGTTTGTATGTTGATAATGAAATAGGAGCAGCGGGAGCCACTGGAATAGGTGAAAATGTTTTACGCCATTGCTGCTCTTTTATGATTGTAGAATTTATGCGACAAGGATTATCGCCAGAAGAAGCTTGCATTCAGGCCATCCAAAGAGCTGCAAAAATTGATCCAAAAGGAATAGATCTCAATATTTTTTTTATTGCCTTGGATAAAACAGGTAGATACGGAGCAGCCGGAACGGGGAAAGGATTCCAATATTCGGTAACTACTCCTAAGCAAAGTGGAATTTTAGACAGTGCTGCTCTCAGTGACATAGATGCTGGTCCGGTGGGAGGAAATGAGTTTCAAAACTAATCGCCTATTTCTCATTTAGTTATAAAACAGTGACTTCAAATATTAACTTGAAAGCATCCAATATAATTAACCAATTCTAAAAAATGCTCACGAGATGACTCGAACATCCACGGGGTCGCCCCCACTAGAACCTGAATCTAGCGCGTCTACCAATTCCGCCACGTGAGCTTTTAAAGAATGGTTATTTATTAAAAAGCATCTGGAGGATAATACAAGTCGCCCTGATTAGAAATATTTGATGTTACTTTCCTACGGTGCCTGATGCCAATGCCTTAAGTTTATATATATGGAATGGAGATTTAGTTAGATTCTTACCATCATTGTAAGGCGCAGTAAGGTGTAGTTGACTGGCATAAAAATATAATTTGCCATCGTTCCCAAAACATAATCCATCCGGCCAAAGAAACCGATCATCACTCTCATACAATTCATATTTTTTGGTGGAAGATTTAATAATACCTATAGCTTTTTTAGTAACATCTGAAATGTAGATGTTATCTTTGGAATCTATTGAAATCCCATCACATGGAGGCCTCGGAGCATATGCTTGAAAACGAGAACTTAATTCATTTTTAGTCAAAGTAAGATCACGCAAATGATCAGTTCGAATTCTATAAAGAGTTTTACCTGCAGATGGCCCATAATATAGCCATTGTCCTTTCCTATCAATCGCTATAGGACCAACTCCATATTGTGGCTTTATGAAACTGCCGTCTGGTCTCTTAACAACTAAAGGCGTATCATCAACGTTAATATCTAATTCTTCAGGAATAACAGTAAAATGCCCTTCAAAAACACGCCGAGACATACCTGTCTCTACATTCACAATAATAAGAGCCGCATCTTTGCCAGAAGCTGGATCAGTGATATATATATACGGCTCTTCCGGATCAACAGCTAAATCATTCAGAAAAGAAGAATCAGTCGTGGCCGGCGCCGGGATGTAAATAATTTTTACTAACTTGTTATCATCTGTATCCCAACCAACAATCTTGGGTATGCTCTCGCCTCGCCTCCCATTATCTAACATCCAAACGACTCCTCGCTTATCACATTGCAGACCAAGAACTGCATCAAGAACAAACGGAGCCCCCTTCTTTCCCTGACTAATATCTCTATTCGGAAATGACATAACATCGCCACTAGTAGTAATTTTCACTACACGCTCAAGCGTATTCTGATACTGATGTAAGCTTAGTATAATACTTCCTCTTGGAGTAATGGTCATTCCACCCGGACTATGAGTTAATTTGGCGACTTCAGCTAAACTAACTCCACCACCCCTACCAAATAATTGGGCATTAACATTAGATAATCCGAAAACTGCCAATAACCATGTAACTATAATTGTAGCCTTAATCATCAACCAATCAGTTCAGGATAACTATCAAAAGCAATCTTTTTACATCTCGAAAGGATTTCATCTGGGCTTATATCAGAAAGAGCATCTGCTGCCATAGATTGACATACATTATAATCAAGGCTTCTAATAGCATATTTAATTGCAGGAACTCGTGGAGCTCCCACACTTAACTCATCAAATCCTAAGCCTATAAGTAATGGTGTAAAATATAGATCCGAAGCCATCTCACCACACACTCCAACCCAAATGCCTGCTGCATGGCCAGCATTGACAGTTTCTTTAAGTAATCTAACAACAGCAGGATTTAAAGGTTGATACAAATCAGAGACTCTTTCATTGATACGATCAACGGCCATAGTATATTGAACCAAGTCATTGGTTCCGACACTAAAAAAATCAACTTCCTTGGCAAGTTGATCCGCAATAAGAGCTGCGCTGGGAACCTCAATCATAGCTCCAATCTCAGCAGGCCTTTCATAAACAACTCCCTCATGCATTAGCTCATTTTCAGCTTCATTTAAAAGTTCCTTAGCCCTCTTTAGTTCATCCAAAGTAGAAATCATTGGAAACATTATTCCTATCCTTGCTGAAGATGCAGCCCGCAAAACTGCTCGTAATTGAGTTTTAAACATTTCGGGCCGACAAAGACTCACTCTAATCCCTCTCCATCCTAAGAAGGGATTCAATTCAGCTCCAACTGAATTTTCGGGAAGTTTATCTCCACCAATATCAAGTGTTCTTATTATTACGCTATTTGGTTTAACCCTATTAGAAACTTCTGAATAAGTTCGGAATTGTTCTTCCTCATCCGGAGCGCCAGAAGCATTCATATAAAAAAATTCCGTCCGAAACAATCCAACTCCTTTGGCTCCATTATTCTTAGCCAAATCAGATTCGTAAGCAAATTCAATATTTGCAGATAATGTAATTGACCGACCATCCTTTGTCTCTGCATCTTTGTCTATAATCTTTTCTAATTCTTTACTAACCTTATCCTTTTCTTTCTTTAGCAATTCATATTCCGAAAGCGTTTCTGTGGATGGATTAATGACAACAACACCATTATACCCATCAATTAATAATTGATCCCCGGTATGCACTTGCCTGCAAAATCGGTAAATGCCAACAACAGCAGGCAAACCAAGAGACCGTGCAATGATCGCCGCATGAGACGTGTAGCTACCAACCTCAGTAGCAAAACCTTTAACTAAAGAATGATCCATTTGCGCAGTATCAGAAGGGGTCAATTCTGGAACAACTAAAACATGAGTATTCCGAGCACTATGTTCAGCCTTCTCTCCTAATGAAAGGTTACGAAGAACTCGTCTCATCACGTCCTCTATATCAATAACCCTTTCACGAAGATAACCATCATTAATTTTCCTAAGAGCGTCTATATAACGACTCATTGTTTTATAGAAGGCATATTCAATATTTAAGTTATCTTCCAGTACATCTCTTCTTACTTCATCGAGAACAACCTTATCTTCCAGTACAAGCAAATGAGCATCGAAAATGTTCTCTTCACCCTCACCACTAGTGGCTTCACGAACTTGATTTTTGAGAAGCTCTATCTGTTTCTTTGTTTCTTCAATAGAATGTTCTAATCGAGAGATCTCATCATCTTTTGTCGAATCATCAATTATATATTTGTCAGGTTCTATAAAAAAATTACTCCTAACAAAGGCATGCGCTAGAGCAATTCCAGGAGAAACGCCAACCCCTGAAAATCTTTTTTCAGAACCCGTTAAATTATGGCTATCTTCCGAAATCATAAATTATAATAAACTGATCCATATTCACACATTAATGGATCACATCTTGCTAAAGTATTTTAATTCTCTTCAAACCCTCCTTCAACAAGATCGCTAAGTGCTAACAATACAGCTTCAGCATCCTCACCTTTTGCAGTTACAGAAATCTCACTTCCTGATGGAGCCGCCAACATCATTAGTCCCATAATACTTTTACCATTTACTTCCTCATCCTCAAATTCTACCCATACCTCAGATTGAAAAGTATTCGTCAATTTAACAAACATCGCAGCCGGACGCGCATGTAATCCAAGCTTGTTTCTAATAATGAATTTTCGTCTTATGGAATTTGTATTACTCGCCATCACAAAAACAGAGATTCGATACAATTATCACCGAATTCCCATTAAATACTAAATTAACTTATCTGCTTTTCCGCAATTGTTTTCAACAGCTTCTTATCAAACTCAATGGCACTATCATGCCCGAATGTCTTAAGTTTCTGATCAAGAGCTGCAACTTCCACTAGACTCGCCATATCACGACCTGGAGCAACAAGCAATTCGATATGAGGAACTTTGATGTTCAAAATCTTATAATTTTTTTTTAAGGATTCCTACCCTCTCTATATCTTGTGTTTGCTCAGCAGATCTAAGGGTTACTACTAAATCCAATCGCTTCTCTACCCTCATAGAAGCTACACCAAAAATTCTTGGGACATTAATTATGCCCAACCCTCGCACTTCCATATGAAATCTTCCCATGCTTGGAGATGTACCTATAAGCTCCCTCCCTTCAATAGAGCGATAACGAACAATGTCATCTGCAACTAAACTTGCTCCTCTCTCAATTAATCCTAGAACACATTCACTTTTTCCAGCACCACTATCACCTCTCACCATAACGCCTATGCCTTGAACATCAACCATACACCCATGTTCACTCGAAATAGGAGCAAAATCCCATTCCAACCGAATAGTTGCGGCATTAATAAATTTCATCGATATCATCTTTGTCTTCAAAATAGAGATGCCCTTGCCCTCAGCTATCTTCAATAGTTCATCAGGAAGTTCATACCCCCTTGAAATTACAATGCATGGAATTTTTCGACTACAAAGATCAGTGAATTGCTTTACTCTTTGTGCAGTCCTCAGATTTTTTAAATATGAATTTTCAGAATTTCCTATCACCTGGATTCTTCTAAAAGCGAAATAAGTATAAAATCCAGCCAACACCAAACCCGGACGATTAATGGTAGGCTCCTTAATGGGACGATTAAATCCCACATCAGAACCTTGTAATGATAACCCCAACTCATCTCCATAACGCCTAAAAAACTCCCCTACGGAAAGTTCGTAACGTCTATTATTTGATTTTTTTTTATCAGCCATACTAAATTACAGCACTATAAACACGATGATTGAATGTTCTTTTTCATATGAAAAGAGTTAGAAATTCTTACATTTTGAAACGTTCACCTAAATACAATTTTTTTGCCTCGGGATCATTTACCAAATCCTCGCGGGAACCTTCCATCAAAACTCTACCTTCATATATCATATACGCTCGATCTACAATTCCTAGCGTTTCACGAACGTTATGATCAGTAACAAGAATAGACAATCCCTCCTCTCTTAACTGACAAACAATCTCTTGTATTTCACCTACAGCAATTGGATCAACTCCAGAAAATGGCTCATCGAGCATTAAAAGTTTTGGATTTGTAATTAAAGAACGCGCTATTGTTAACCGCCTTTTTTCACCACCAGATAAAGTAATTGCCAGATTATTAGCCAATTTCTCTATACCAAATCGCTTCATTAAAGAATAGCAATGATCCTTTCTTTCGCCAAAACTTAGTGGCCTCGTTTCAAGAACAGCCATCAAATTCTCATGAACTGTAAGCTTACGAAAAATTGATTCCTCTTGCGGTAAATACCCCATACCTAACCGTGCTCGTTGGTGCATCGGAAGATTCGTCGCATCAATGCCACTAAATAATACTCGGCCAAAATCAGGTCGGACAAGACCAACTATCATATAGAACGAAGTCGTCTTACCAGCTCCGTTAGGACCAAGAAGCCCTACTATCTCACTTTTTTTTACATGGACATCAATCCCATCAACCACTCGCCGATCATCGTAAATCTTAACTAACTCTTCAGTTTCCATAAGGTGCTCAACCAATTTAGATTCTCGGATTCTGTTAGACTTATTGTTTGCTCTATTAAATTTAGAACTTAAATCTCCAATTTCTTCTCCAAGTAAATCGTCAACACTAGGATAACTCGAACGATGGATAACTTCTCGGGCAGCAACTGGTTTCCCAGTAGGAACACTATCTTCATTGGAAGACATACTATTTTCTTTAACATCCAAAATAAATTAATTAACTTTCAGTCGGCTTATTACTTCTCTTAACATCAAAAGATCTAGTCCTCTTCTTTATCTCTAATTATTTTCGTGCCAACACCTCTTGAAACCACACTACCATCTCTTTTAAGAATGATCTGAGCATCTCGACGTATCGCTACACTTGAATGTTCATTAAGTCTAATTTCCGGCCAATCGTCTAAAACCATATCCTCAGTATCTCCAAGAAATGTAACTTTTCCAGCTTTACCTAATTGAACTTCACCATCAACAGATCGACGTTGCACCTGAACTTTTCCGTTCACATCCGCCAAAGCAACCGCTTTATCAATCAATCCTTTATTAGTGAAAGGATTCATATAAACAGTTAATTTTTCAGAAAAAAGATTAAACCTAGCATCTGCCACTGAAACATTACCCTCAAAAAATAGTTCACGGGTTTTTGTTCCAGGCTTCACCCGATTAAATACAGCCCCCTTTTCAGCATCGATAATTGTCTGCTTATATGCACCTTTAGGATTAGATTTATCCTCTTTATCCTCGTCAGAA
>JABSSR010000199.1 GCA_013213965.1 Verrucomicrobiales bacterium
CAAAAGAACTTCCTTCCCCTTAATCTTGGCAACTAAAGGCGAAGAATAGCTCGCTCCCCACTCATCCATATACCTCCAAACCTCCTTTCCGGTTTTCCTATCAAAAGCAGCAACGCTCACCCTCTTTCCTTCTATGTTTTTTGAACCTCCGACATTCACCAATACAAAATTGTTCCAGACGAACGGTTGAGGGCCATAACCGAAAAATCCAAGTTCATGGCCATATTCTTTTTGTAAGTCCTGATGCCAAATCTGCTTGCCCGTCATAACTTCAATTGCCCTGATCTGACCAGTAACACCCGCAATTATTAATATCTCTTTATCAATCACAGGTGAGGCTCGGGGGCCATTAGCAAATCCGTACCGGTCCCGGTACTGAATAGGATACTTAAATTGCCATTTCAATTTTCCCGTTTCCGGATCACGGCACTCAAGCCGTTCATTACCATCAGCCAAATCAAAACTAAAAAGACGACCATCAACTATTGTCGGCGCAGCATAAGTTTCTCCCCTCTCAAGCTCCCAAACAACTTTTGGACCCGTTTCAGGCCAACCCTTCAAAAGCTTGGACTCGTTAGAAGTTCCATTATGGTGCGGGCCCAAGAACCTTGGCCAATTCTCAGTGACCGCACCTTTTGGCAGAGGATTTGGTTTGTTGTGAAAACTCAACCGTTCGTCAGCCAAGACGTAATTGAGAAAAAAGAACAAATAAACACAGTACCCTATCCAGTTCATAAGACTAATTTCCTACGAACTTTTGAATCAATCAAGCAGGTAAGCTTGCACCGACTGAATACTTAAGCGATTCTTGGAGTTGTGAAAGCCATAATCTGCGAGAAACCTGGAAATTTTGAAACAATTGAAGTTCCTGAACCTACTCCCTCTGAAGGCGAAGTTATTCTTAAAATCCGAAAGATAGGAATTTGCGGAACTGATTTTCATGCTTACAAAGGGAACCAACCCTTCTTCAGTTACCCAAGAATACTCGGACATGAAATCTCAGCGGAAATAGCAGAGGACATGGAAGGGTTCAAAGCCGGAGAAACAGTGGTCCCTGTCCCTTATCTTCACTGTGGTCAGTGCAAAACATGTAAGGAAGGGAAAACGAACTGTTGCCCTAACATACAAACAATTGGAGTGCACGTTGATGGAGGGATGCGACAACTCATGCCTGTACCGGCAATGAACGTTATCCGGGCAGATGGTCTCACTCACGAACAAGTTGCAACGGTCGAATGTTTAGCCATTGGAGCTCATGCAGTCCGCAGGTCTTCCCTGCGAGAAGGTGAATGGGTTGCGGTCGCCGGTACCGGACCAATAGGAATCGGAATTCTACACTTTGCTCAAATTGCCGGAGCAAGAACGATAGCCGTCGATTTGAATGATGAAAGGCTGACATATTGCGAAAATATTGTTGGCGTAGATCATTGCGTCAATGCAACCGAAGAACCCATAAATGCATTAAAGGACATTACTGGAGGTGATTTGCCTGACGCTGTCTTTGATGCGACTGGTGCACCCTCAGCAATTGAAAACGCCTTTGAATATGTGGGACATGGAGGACGTTTAATTCTGGTCAGTATTGTTAAAGGAAAAATATCATTCGAAGATCCATTATTTCATGCAAGAGAAATGTCCCTGCTAAGCAGCCGGAACGCAACGCATGAGGATTTTTCAAACGTGATGGAAGCTCTCCGTAATAACCATATTGACATTAATCCTTTTGTGACTCACCGATGTGGTTTTGAACAATTACCTGCTATTTTCGAAGATTGGAGTGACCCTAGTTCAAGAGTAATAAAAGGCATGGTGTCCCTTTGAGAATCGCTTAACTGCTCAATAAAAATCACGACTCTTTTGTAAGCAAAATGCTACAATAAAAACACTTGTCACCTGAGCAGGCATCAATGATTCCAATTCTTCAATGATGAAGAGGAATAATGAAAATATAAGAGCTGAGGGACTTTATTCGACATAATAACTGTTTTCCAAGGGGATATTGTAACGTTTCAGCCACATTATTAATGGCATTTCGCGATTCTGGAGCTATTTTATGCACACCCCATTTTTAATAATTCCTCATATTGTATGAGGACCTGGAAATCCTCATGCCCCCCCCAACTCAATCGGCGACTGCCGAAGAATCCAACAAATTGGCTTCTTCCGCATTTCCACGCCTGCAGATTGATGCGGGTCCTTCCAGAAAAGACGTTAAGGACAAGATAATCGAACGCTTTGAGCAAAAGTACATCATACACCCAAATTTAGTACCCAAGATACGTGAATTCATAAAACCGTTCTGTATTGCAGACCCTAACGGCAAAGGTGAGATCCCAGAATATTCGGTCACTACACTTCAGTTGGACACTCCAACCATGGACTTGGCTTTAGCAAAAGAACGTAAGACCTACGCCAGATTTAAACTTCGGATCCGGACTTACGGCAAAGGAGGAAGCGCTCCCGTTTTCTTGGAACTAAAAAGAAAGGTCGGGGGAGTCATTATCAAGAGCAGAGCAAAAATGACAATGGAACAGTACAAGGGCGATAATGACGGACTCCCCATTGTGTTAAATCCAGAACAATGCGAATTACTCAATAACCCCGTCGACAATCACTACTTTCTTGAATTTACACGAATCGCTAGAAGGGTCGAGGCCAGACCAAAGATGCTCATAAGATATATTCGCGAAAGTTACTTTGGAGCCAATGATGATTATGCACGCCTCACATTTGACCGGAGAATTACTTATCGGCCAACAAGGAATTGGACAATCCCAGGCATTGAGGATTCAAAGGGATGGCGACCAATGGATTCACAGGTAGGACTTAACCGCCCCTTCGCCGGCTACGTTTTTGAACTCAAGGCAATGCGAGACGCTCCCCGTTGGATGCTTGAACTGGTTGAAAGATTCAATCTAACAACGACCGGTTTCTGCAAGTATGCCACTGCCTGGAGATTGGAAACACTGTTCAGAGGATTCGCATATGACTCTGCTTCGCAAAATACGACCCTAACAAATAACAGTATATAAAAACCAGAAATTAACTTTCCAAATAACAAGAGATAAATTTTACAAACATGGAATCTTTTTTAACAGCCTTAGGCCCGACTCATCCCCTCTCGGAAATGGAAGTGCTATTTTCATTGAGCGTCAGCTTTGTTCTGGGCCTTGTCTTGGCAACAGTGTATCGCTGGACACATCAGAGTTTCTCATACGCACGTTCCTTCCTGCACACCATGGTATTGGCCACTATAGTGATCACCGTTATGATCATGGCGATTGGAAACAACATGGCAAGAGGATTGGGAATCATGGGAGCAATGGCATTCGTGCGTTTCAGGACGCCTATCAGAGATCCCAGAGACATTATCTTTCTATTTGCTGCCCTTTCGATCGGAATCGCATCGGGAGCACAGGTATATGCAGTCGCAATCATTGGCACACTGTATTTCTGTTTCACTGCAATATTTCTAAGCTGGTCACCGTTCGCTTCTCGACGAGAATTCGAGGGGCTTTTAAGATTCATGCTACCGTCAGATTCTCCATCACACGAACATCTGCAAACTGTCTTCGGTACGTATGCAAGTTCTACTGAAATGGTAGCAATGCGAGAAGCCATACAAGGAGAAGTCCAAGAATATTCTTATCAAATAAGATTAATAGATCCTTCATATAAGACAGATCTTGTAGATGCCTTATCAAAACTTGATGATATCTCCGAAGTTAGTCTTGTAATGCAACGCACAACAGTCGAAATTTAATAGATCAATGAGTAATAGCATTCCCAACGAAATTAAACTCAAGAAAACTTCAACTTACCGAACACGTAAGATCTTTGAAAAATGGCCGCTCTTAGTTTGGCTTGGCATATTAGGGCTGGTCCTAATTCTATACTCACAGCGAGGGGTCAAAGTAAGGATCAATGGAATGGTAACTGCACACACAGAAGAAATCTCCGCCTCAGAGGATGGAGTCATTCTTGAAATTCTCGTCAAAGAAGGAGAGAAAGTGTCGAAGGGGCAGGAATTGATTTCCTTGGATCCTTCCCTACTACAAAAGGAAATAGACGATTACAAAGCGAACCTTCCCTTTTTAAGGGCAGACATGGAAAGAAAATTCAAAGCAACTCGTTTCGGAATAAATGCTGACATACAACGAGCCAAGGCGCAGAAGGCCAGCACCGAGTCTCGACTTGAAACGGCAAAAAGGAATGCTGAGCTAATTAAAAGCAATGTAGAAAAACAACTCAGTTTGCAAAGTGAGTTAGACTCTGCTCAGAATAGAATTGCTGTTATCCAAACCGAATTAATTACTCATGCCAACTCCATTGAAACTCTCAATGCAGATTTAAAAGAAGCTGATCTGCTCCTTGCAAAAGTAGACGGTGTTAATCTTCCTGAAGAACTTCTAGTACTTAAAGAGAGATTGAAAAATAAAACACTCGTAGCTCCTGGCGAAGGGACCATTTTAAAACTCAATAAATTAGGTGGCGTCATAAAATTAGGAGAGCCTATCCTGACCATTAATCTCACAAGCCCCAATAATGTTCCTGCCAAAACGATAAGAGGACTCATTCCTCAGGATCAAAACCCTGAAGAAATTTCAGAAGATACAGTCGTATGGATCAGCCAAAGAAAAAATAACCCAATAGCTTACAAAGCAAAAATTATTACTGTTTCCCCCAACATTGAAGCATTACCTAATTACGGAACACCTATAGACGGACAATATATAAGGGGCCGAGTATTTGTGTGTGAACTGCCTGATGATTTTGAAGACTTATTACCCGGAACCGGCGTGCATGTGCACATAAAGGAACCAGGCTCATTTAATCTCTGGAACTTTGGAAAGACCCCAGTCAAAGCTGCCAGCAACTAATACAAAACGTAACTTTAATCTTAGCAAGCCCCTAAACTGTATTAAAGCAGTTACAAGATTGTTAGAGATTTCAGATGCGACTTCAATAATGCAAAGCCTCAAAAATAAAATGATGCAGCATCCTTTGCTGTTTTTAATAGTTTTATTTGGATTATTGCAAATTCAAAATGGTAGAGCAGAGACTGAACAAGAAAATGCTGATGATGTAGGATTATCCGAACTCATTGCTCTTGGAATAAAAAATAATCCTCGGCTCATTTCGTTACGTGGTGCAATTACAATTGCCGAAGCCCAAAAAAAAGCGGCGAGGGACTGGCCGGACCCTCAAATAAGATTTAGAAAAAATTGGGGAAGCAATGAAATCCCGGCACCTTTCACTGAAACAAGAACCGAAAGCTACACTCAGCAATTATCAAGAACAGTAATCAACGAAGACGGGCAAGAGAAGAAAAGTATTTCCGAAGAAACTGTAAACCGCAATATCTCTAGAACGATAACAGAAGGCAGTGATAAAACGGTAATCGAAGAGACCATTGAAGAGAACTCAGAAGAAAATATCACTATCCTGCCGAATCCTGAAATCTTCGAGCCCGGAGGCACTAGAACTGACGCTCGTGAGATGATTCGGAACGGAACTGAAACGAATTTTCACGACACCAACCCATTTGCCGATGAGGAAGATACCCAGTTACAATTTCGTCTTTATGTTCCTCACCCGGGAATCCGCAAAGCGCGATTAGCACGAGCCGAACAAGAAGTCAAGCTTGCCAGAGCAGTCGCCCTCAATCAAGAGCGTGACGTTGTCATTAAAATCAGAGAAGAATACGAACAGCTACAATATCTCAAAGCTAAGATCGAATTACTTGAATTAGAAGAATCCGCAGCCAAATCATATTCTGAAATTCAAAGTAAAATGCTCAGTAACGGCCTCATAACCATCGATAAAATTGAATATGTCGAAAGTGGAGGCCTTTCAGTGGAGGGAGCACAAATTGAATTTAATTCCCAGAGAGATAATCTTGCTGCTCGGGTCGGCTTAAAGAACTCCCAAAGAATTCGAATCACTGATAAGCTTATCAGCCCCTCAATCGATCTGGACCATACTCATCTCGAATACCTGATAAGAATGTCACTTGCTAATCGGGGCGAATTGACAACTATAAGAACAAAGGAAAAAATCGCACAGTCATCATTAAATGAATCAAGAGCAAAGAAAATACCTTGGTTCGACTATGTGCAAGCCGGCATAGGAAGGGAAGAAGAAGGGGGTCAAAGGACTGGAGAAAGCTGGGGAATACAGCTGGCAATGTCCGTTCCTTTATTCAGTTGGCTAGGCCATGAAAGTGAAGTGCGAGAAGCTGCTGTCGCCTCCTATTATTCGCAAAAAGGTGCCACTCAAACAATTATCACTGCGGAAGTTGTCGCGTCATATGAAAATCTTAAACGTGCAAAGAAATACAGGGACCGAGCTCAGAAACATGCCTTAGCACAAAAAGAATATAACACCGAATTCATTGAGCGGATCAAAAATACAGAAATACACAAGCTAGAAAAGATTCGTTTTGAAATCGCACAAAACGCAACAAAAACGACGCAACAACGTCTTGCCGCAGAAAGAACATACAACAAGGCATTACTTCAATTGGAGAAAGCCTTGGGCACATCACTTGAAAAGGTTTTCATTGCACCCGCAGACGATCAGGTCACTGAAAGTGCATTGCCCTCTAAGGTACTTATGATCAAAAATGAGGCTTCTGATAAGAGACCCTCCAAGAAAGATGCATCTCCTAACAGAGTCGATCCTCGCCTTCAAACAAAAAGGAAATTTCCTATAGTCAACAAAATTCGTTCAGGATTACGTTCCCTAACTCCAAAGATTTTCAGAAAAAAGAACTAAAAAATTGACCGGCATGAAGGCTTATCAATGGATTACACTTCTTCTGCTTGGCACGCTGACAATTAGCTTACAAGCCCTCGAAGTAAGTGAGGATGGTAATACCATTAAGATCCTAGACGGAACGAATGAACTGCTCGTTTATCACAAATCAGAAGTACTCCCACCAGAAGGGAGTGACCCGTCTTACAAAAGAAGCGCGTTCATTCATCCATTAAAAACTCCGAAAGGATCAACAGTCACATCAATCCATCCAGACGATCATATCCATCACATTGGACTTTGGCACGCCTGGGTAAATACTTCTCACGAATCTCGAAAGATTGATTTCTGGAATCTCAAAAAAAAGGAAGGCACTGTCCGTTATAAAAAAACGATCTCTCTAAATCAAGAATCAGATAAGAAAGGATTTACTGTTTTACAGGAACACATCGCAACGTATGAAGGACAAAAACCCATTACTATTATTGAGGAGTCCTTCTCGATCGGGGTAGTAAAAGAAAAAAATACATACTTTATTGATTATGTTAGCGAACAAAAAAATATAACTTCTCAGAATCTGGAACTTCCGGCTTACCGTTATGGTGGCCCGATCGCTTATAGGGGACCGGAAAACTGGAATAATGCAAACAGTCAGGTCCTTACTTCAGAAAATAAAAATCGCAGTAATGGGCACGCCACTCGCGGAAAATGGTGCGCTTTTTCAGGGCCAACTAATAATGGCAATGCGCTAGTGGCCTTTCTCTGTCATCCTGCAAATCATGATGCTCCACAAAGAATGCGAATATGGCCCCCCTCTAGCCATGATGGAGCAATTTTCTTTAATTATGTGCCAGCACAAGAAAATCCTTGGAAGTTAATACCTAAGAAATTGAACAAATTTAGGTATAAAATCATTATTTCTGACTCAAAAATGGACAAGGAAATGATCGGATCGGCATGGCTGAAATATGCCGACGAATGATACTTTTCTCAATTATCGACAAGTGAGGATTAAAATAAAGTCCTATTGCCCACTTCAAGGGCCTGGAGAACAGGAAATTAAATATGAATTTTAGTTTCTGATCTTCTTGCCAAGGAAATGAAATTAAGTATCGTTCAAGTGCTTAATGAGCCTAGTAGCAGAAAAGACTCCAAAAAAAGGTGCACCGAACGACATAAGTGATGCTGTCATTCGCCTCGCCGGTAATTCTCAGGACGGCATACAAACTATCGGAGGATTTCTTGCTCGCTTAGCAGGCCGGAGTGCACAGGAAGTCATGACTTACATGACTATCCCTTCAACAATCAGTGGAGGGGCATCCATCTTTCAGGTTCGAATCGGTTCAGGTGAAGTTCTTTCACCGGGTGATGATGCTGATTTTCTTGTCGCTTTTTATCAGGACAGTTATGAGAACCACATTAGTTCGCTTCGTGATGGAGGGGTCTGCTTATATGACAGTGATCATGTCGAACCTGATACTGATGATAAAAGAGTTACCTATGTTGGTATACCTATGACATCAACGACCGTCGAGGCCATTGGAGGCTCAGCACGAGACAGGGGAAAAAATATTTTTGTTCTAGGATTATTAACCAATCTCTTTGGATTAAATAAAGAAAAACTCGTCACCATCATTGAAGCAAAATTCAAAAGAAAACATGAAAGTGTATTGCGCAATGCAATGTTGGCCTTCGATTCAGGATACGCATATGAAATCGGCCAAATCCATGATCACAATTATTCGTTTGAACCAGGAGCAGCTGAAGAAGGGAATCGCATTACTACTGATGGAAACACAGCACTAACTTATGGCCTTCTCGCAGCCGGGGTAAGGTATGGTGCAGGTTACCCTATAACTCCATGGTCCTCGATCATGGAAACTTTACGGTCTGAACTTCCAAAATATGGCGGCATCTTTATACAATCAGAGGATGAGCTGGCAGCCATTGCCTCCACCATCGGATTCGCTTATGCTGGCCATGTCGCAGTGACTGGAAGTTCGGGGCCTGGCCTGTCATTGAAAATGGAAGCTCTCGGATATGCCTCCATGGCTGAACTTCCTCTCATCGTCATTAACGTTCAACGCGGAGGTCCATCGACAGGACTTCCAACTAGTGTAGAACAGAGCGACTTGATGCAAGCCATTTACGGAAGCCATGGAGATACACCACGTGTTGTTATTGCTCCAAAGGATGTTGAAGATTGTTACTACACCTCCATCGAGGCATGCCGCATCGCTCAGGAATTCAGCACTCCAGTCATCATTTTATCGGATCAGTCACTTTCAACCCGGATCGAGGCATTTCCAGAACCAGATCTATCCGATATCAGGGACCCCGACTTGGATCTTGAACCTCGAGGTGAAGAATTCCTACCCTATCCCCTCGAATCTGAAACGAAGCATGCTCCCCCAGGCACTAAAATGCTGAACGGAAAGTATCCAGTCGTTACTGGACTCGAACACGATGAATGGGGCCACCCAAGCTCGAATCCTGAACTGCATCAAAAAATGACGAACCGCAGAAGGAACAAGTTGAAAAGATTGGCTTCCACATTGCCTGCTCCTGAAATTTATGGGCCAGAAGAAGGTGATGTGCTACTAATTGGCTGGGGATCAACCTGGGGTCCTATCCGTGAGGCCGTAGATACAGCTTCAAAGAACGAGCAACAATTATCCGCTATTCATCTTCGGCATATACACCCTATGCCTGAAGGCATTGATAATATAATTGAAAAGTTCAATAAATCGATCGTTATCGAAATGAATGACGAAGGATTATACGGATACGGACAACTTGCTACACTTCTGCGTGCTCGTTACGCAAACCCAAACATACATAGCATTACCAAAACGGATGGCCTCGGATTTAAAATTCGTGAAATCATTGCAGGGATCGAAAACATTACTGGCCAGTAGTTCATACTCACAAAAAATTTACTATGTCTTCTGTTGCTCCAGCTGATCCTGAAAAACTAACAAAAAAGCAATTAAAAGCAGATCACCCCACGTGGTGTCCCGGGTGTGGGGACTTTACTGTACTAGCTTGTTTCTTTAAAATCTTGGAAGAACTGCAATTTCCTCATGAAAAAATCTGCACCATTGCTGGTATAGGGTGCTCTTCCAGATTTCCTTATTTCGTCAATTCACATGGTCTTCATTTTCTTCACGGAAGGGCACTTCCTTTAGCAACCGGAGTCAGTTTATCCAGACCTGACCTGCATGTTTTTGCTTTCGGGGGTGACGGGGACGGTTTCTCCATTGGAGGCAACCATTTGGAGCACTGCGCTAGAAAAAATCCAAACTTAACTTATGTCATAATGGACAACTTTGTTTATGGGCTGACAAAAAAACAAACATCTCCAACTTCTCCAATAGGATTCCAGTCAAAGACAGACCCTCACGGCGCTATGGATATGCCTGTCAATCCGATGAAAAAATTAGTCGCGAGTGGCGCAAGTTTCATTGCCCGTACACATTCAACGCAAGTAAAACACATGACCGAAATGTTTAGACGCGCGATCCAACATCCTGGCTTCTCTGTCATCGAAGTGCTGTCAGAATGTCCTGTGTTTTATAAGGGCGCCTTCGATGATGGCAATCCAAGAAAGGGAGGCGAATTTGAAATCATCGATGAGAAGACAAGTGATGGCACATCAGAGGACAATGAAAAACATGATGTGACTAGCGAAACCGCTGCATTTTCATTAGCTGACATTCAATACCCTGGAAAATTCGGTGTGTTTTATCAAAAAGAGCGCCCTTCAAAAAATGATCTTGAGGGTAACCTGATCAAAACCAGCCGTGAAAAATCAAATAATGCTGATGCACGTAAATTGATCGAGGAACGTTTCAAGGGCATGAGGTAAATGTCCGCAGGCCAAATATCACTAAGAAACACATTCATTGTATTATTAATTTGGCCCCTAATTATTAGAACAGCACTAGCTGCTCCAGACCCACCTCATACACTAACTGCAGAGGCACCCGTATTTGGTGAAATTGCAATAGAATGGTCAGATGATTCTAATGATGAAGATTCTTATATACTTCAGGTCAGGACCTCACCTCAGGCCGATTGGTCATCTCTAGGATCATTTAATTCAGAGTCAAAGGATGTGACACTAACTGGGGGAGACCCGACTACCAACTACGAATTTCGGATCTTGTCCGTTAATGAATCAGGACAATCTGCCTCAAAGACAGCAAGCATCATAATGCCTGATAAGTTTTTGAATAATCCTTTCGCAAATATAAGCCAAGGAAAGCTTTTCTCATTGCAATTAATTGCGAACAATCACTCCAAATCACAATCTATTAATTATGAAGCCTCTCCCCTTCCTGACGGTTTATTAATTGATTCAAGAACAGGAATCATCAGCGGAACAGCATTAGAGGACGGATATTTCAATGTTATATTAAGAGCTGAATATAGTTCCCCAGAAGCAACCCCTTCTCTCGCCAGGCTGGCCTTGAGGATCACACCAGCTCTCTCAGTGCCTCAATTAAAAGAGGCTATTCCTGATATAAAAATGATCATATCGGAAAGTCCCATTATTATTAATTTGGATTCTTATTTTCAGGATCAAGACACTCGGCTTGCTATTCAAATCAATACCAATCATGGCAACATGATATTTTCACTCTTTGATAAAACGTTGCCCGATCCGGTATCCAATTTCTTAACATATGTTGATCGAGGAGATTATAGTAATACCATTTTCCATCGATCCGTAAACTCACAGGGACTAAATATTATTCAGTCCGGAAGCTACTCCTTAAAAGACAATAAATTCATCAGCTTACCCACTGATCCTCCAATACTAAACGAGCCAGGCATTGCAAATAACAGAGGAACCTTAGCTTTTGCCAGAACATCTGACCCGAACAGCGCAACTAGTGGTTGGTATATTAACACCCAAGACAATCCCGGATTGGACATCGGCAACAGTTATACTGTCTTCGGTCGAGCAATTAATAATTCATTAGATGTCATCGATCAAATAGCGTCCTTCCCAACAGGATCTCACGAAGTAATACTCAACAATACATCTTACACATTATCGGATTTTCCAACTACGGACGGTCAAGCACCTTCCTTTAACGGTCCTGAAAACGTAATAAGAGTAAAAAGTATTGTTCGCGTTCCAAGCATCTCATATGAGATTACCTCAAACTCCAATCCTGAAATTGTCCAGACAACAATTGAAGGAAATGGCTCATCTCAGAACCTCGCTCTCAAACCATTGAAAATTGGAAGCACTCAACTCGAGCTGTCCGGGACTGACATTGATGGAAATACAATAAAATCCTCAATAAATATAGTAATTGAAAACGACTATGATGCATGGTCAATATCTGAAGGGCTAGGACCAGATTCTAATGCAATGAATGACAGGCCCGCAAAAGGGATACTAAATCATTTACAGTCCTACGCTTTTGGAGGGAAGGCACTAGATGGCAATGACGATGAAGAACATTTGCCTGAAATTATATTTCTGGATTCGAATGAAGAAATGAAACCAGGAATCAAATTATTCCATCGTAGATTCGTTTCTGACTTGAACTATTCAGTACAAGTCAGCCAGGACCTGAAAAACTGGAGCACTATCTGGTCAACTGTTGACGGGGAATCATCCCCATTAATAACCAACCTGCAAAAGGATGAAGTTTTTACTAAGATAACAATTTCTAATACTGTAGAAAAAAAATCAAAATCACAACAGTTTTTCAGAGTCGTGACAGATTATATTAATGCCAATTAATTGGGGTATTTAAAAGAACCAAAAAAGTCTCTGATGAAAAATAGCTTTTTGGCGTTACTGTAAATCCCCATAAAATAAATCTCTCAACCCTTCATAAGCAAATAATACAATTATGAAAAAAATGCTGCATGACCGGTATTGTTCACCATTAAAATCCTAAGCAAATTGTGAACTCGCACAAAACCCATTATCTTGCCTTCAGTTTACTCACCCTAATGGTGAACTGCTCAGATAATAGTGAACGAACACACACAAAAGAATCCAGTCTAAATATTAATAGCGAAGCTAATCATAATTTAACTCAAGTCGGATTCTCAGAATTAGCACACAATAAGGACCTTACATGGTCATCCTTTGACAACCCATCAAAGGATGGGTGGGACTCTGAAAATTTTGCCAATGAAGCTCAGGATCAATTATCAGTAATTACCGCCATAATCAAAGATAATGATGGTATCAAAGGCATTGACCTGGCCACCGACAAAGTATCATTTACAACAGTCCGTCCAGAGTCCTTGGATCTGATCTATTCGGATAAAACATTTCAAGTCCATCGTCAAAACGCAAAAGCTTTAACAATAAATAAAGGCAAGGAACTATTTTTAAAGCATCTCAGTAATACAAAAATCTCAGAATCTGAAGAGATCCAAGTGAAGTTTAAAATCATCGATGTTGAACTGAGCAGAAATGAATTCAAAACAACTCAACTATTTTCACTCTCATTTCTTACCAGAGAATCAATCACTGACGAAAGATCAGTTTGGGAGATTACCTGGAAGAGAAATCAAAAAGAAGAACTTAAAATCTCTTCCCTAGAGGTCAGAGATTACGAAAGAACAGTTCGAAACTCATCTAACAAATTATTTTCAGACTGCACAGAATCGATATTCTCTGGCAATGCTTCTTACAAAGAACAGCTAACTAAAGGAGTTAATGAATGGCTCGAGCAGCTACCTGCATACGCCATGCTGAATAGGTTTGGAACCCCTGGAATGGCAATCGGAGATATTAATGGAGATGGATTAGAAGATTTATACTTGTGCCAAGAACCTGGCATTCCCAATAAACTTTTCCTACAAAATAAAAATGGCACATTGAAGGACAGTTCAAAAGAATGGAAAGTCGACTGGATAGAGGACTCACGCAGTGCTTTATTAGTAGATTTGGACAATGATGGTGACCGTGACCTTGTAGTTGCGATGTACGGAAATATCGTTATCGCATCAAATGAGGGAAATAAAACAAGATATGAAATAGTTGACGTCATACCTATCGGCGAATCCACTTCCTCATTATCTGCTGCCGATTACGATCTGGATGGAAAATTAGATATTTATGTTTGTTGCTATGCTCCCAATAAATCTTCTGATGCTGCAGCCATTCAAACCATTGGAGCAACTGCCCGACGTTTCGTTTATCATGATGACAATAATGGCCCAGAAAATTTTCTACTAAAGAATGAAACAGATTCAGCCAAAACTATATCTTTTAGGAATGTGACCAATGAAACTGGTATAAACACTAACAATCGAAGATGGTCATTTGCTGCAAGCTGGGAGGATTTTGACATTGATGGAGATCCTGATCTTTACGTGGCCAATGATTATGGACGCAATAATCTTTATCGTAATGATGGAGGAACTTTTAAAGATGTCGCAGCTGAACTGGGAGTCGAGGACAGTGCATCAGGTATGTCGGTTACCTGGGCCGACTATGACCTCGACGGTCGTCAGGATCTTTACGTATCAAACATGTTCTCAGCTGCGGGAAGCAGAATCACTTCACAGAAAGAATTCAAACCTGATGCGGACCTTGGAACACGTAAACGCTTTCGCAGATTTATTAGAGGAAATACATTGTTTCGGAACACTGCTAAAGGTTTCATCGATACCAGTGAAAGTGCCGGAGTCACAATGGGAAGGTGGGCCTGGGGTTCACGATTTGTCGATCTTAACAATGATGGGTGGCAGGACTTAGTGGTGGCTAATGGATACTTAAGTGCCGCTGACAATGGAACTGGTGACTTGTGAAGTTTTTTCTGGAGGCAGGTCGTGCCTCAAACATTTAATAGTGTAAATGATCCTAGAAAAGCGAACGACACGCCTCATGCCCAACTCTCAAAGATGATCGAGTCTGGACGTTCATTCAGCGGGAATGAGCGTAATTGTGTTTTTATAAATACAGGAAAATCTATAAAATCGGGTGGGAAATTTGCTGACATATCTTTTGCAAGTGGACTCGATTATGAGGATGACGGCCGGTCCGTGGTCCCTGTGGACTGGGACCATGATGGTGATATGGATATGTTCATATCAAACAGGAACGCGCCAAGAATTCGTTTTCTAAGGAACGAATCTAATAACCATAATAGTTCAATACAATTGAAGCTTTCAGGGAACGGAAATAGTTCAAATAAAGATGCCATTGGAGCAAGAGTTCAAATCAAAATTAATGGGCAAACATTAGTTCAAACTCTCAGGGCCGGTGAAGGGTTCCTTTCTCAGTCCTCTCAATATCTTCACTTCGGAACAGGAAATAATAAAGGACCCTTCGCTGTAAGCGTAAATTGGCCTGATAAAACCAATTCATCAGAACATTTCACAGGCATAAGTCCAGGACGCCGGTATCTCTTAAAACAAGGAGAAGGAATAAGCACTGAAATTGAAACCCGACCCGCAATAAAGACATTCAATCCATCTAATCCCGATATACCTCCCGCAGAACGCACAGCCAGATCACCCATAATCCCATTACTGAGCGGAACTGAACTAAAAATTAAAGGTGCAAATAATAAAACGATTTCAACAGGATCAGGAAATTCTTCCCTGATTCTAATATGGGCTAGTTGGTGTCCATCATGCCGAGAAGAACTTCAGGAATTAACCAATAGGGAGAAAGATATCCGCAAAGCGGGCCTACAAGTTATTGCCCTCAACGTAGACGCTCTTGGAGAAGGTAAAGTGAAAGACGATGCAGAAAAAGAGATACTTAATGATATGAATTTTCCTTTTGCTAGCGCTGCCGCTAATACTGAAGTACTCCAATCACTTCAGGAAATGCATGATGTCCATATAGGGTTGAGTCGTCCTCTCCCGATACCTTCGGCTTTCCTCCTGGATCCTAAAGGAAGAGTCTCTGTAATCTACAAAGGAAAACAACAATTAGATAC
>JABSSR010000002.1:0-8716 GCA_013213965.1 Verrucomicrobiales bacterium
ATAGCTGGTTCTCCTCGAAATGCATTTAGGTGCAGCGTCGCGTGCTGACCCCTGGGGGTAGAGCACTGAATGAGCTAGGGCCCATACCCGGGTACCAAACTCAACCAAACTCCGAATACCGGGGGGTGGAACGCGGCAGTGAGACTGCGGGGGATAAGCTTCGTAGTCGAAAGGGAAACAGCCCAGATCAGCAGCTAAGGTGCCTAAATAGTGCTCAGTGGAAAGGAAGTGGGATTTCATAGACAGTGAGGATGTTGGCTTAGAAGCAGCCACCATTTAAACAAAGCGTAACAGCTGACTCATCGAGAGATCCTGCGCCGAAAATGATTGGCGATAAGCACTATACCGAAGCTCTGGATGCACAGCTTGCTGTGCGTGGTAGAGGAGCATTCTCAACACATTGAAGCCTTAAGGCGACTGATGGTGGAGAGTTGAGAAGAGAGTATGTAGACATGAGTAACGATAAGCCGGGTGAGATCCCCGGCCGCCGTAAACCCGAGGTTTCCTGGGCCATGCTGGTCATCCCAGGGTTAGTCGGGACCTAAGCCGAGGCCGAAGGGCGTAGGCGATGGAAACAAGGTTAATATTCCTTTGACCTCCGAACCTTAAACTAGAAGGACGCATGAGTGGAGAAATGACAACGACTGAAAATGTTGCTTGCGGTCTTCGGACCAATTGGTTTTTCGAAACGAGTGCCGAGAAAAGTTCTAGTGTATGCTAAGGAGCCCGTACCGTAAACCGACACAGGTGGGTGGGTAGAATATACTAAGGCGCAAGAGTGAAACCCTGTTAAGGAACTCGGCAAATTAACCCCGTAACTTCGGGAGAAGGGGTCCCGGGACTTGTCCCGGGCGCAGTGAAAGGGCCCATCCGACTGTTTAGCAAAAACACAGCATTCTGCAAACACGTAAGTGGAAGTATAGGATGTGACACGTGACCAATGCCAAAAGATTAAGGGGAGGTGTTAGCCTTCGGGCGAAGCTCTGATCCTAAGTCCTGGTGAATGTCGGCCGTAACTATAACGGTCCTAAGGTAGCGAAATTCCTTGTCGGGTAAGTTCCGACCTGCACGAATCGTGCAACGAGATGGGCGCTGTCTCAACAGGGAGCTCAGTGAAATTGTAGCCGCGGTGAAGATGCCGCGTACCCGCAGAAGGACGGAAAGACCCTATAGACCTTAACTGTAAGCTGTCACTGTTTTCTCGATTTTAATGCTCAGCATAAGTGGGAGGCTTTGAACTGACCCTTTAGGGGGTCGGGGAGCCAACAGTGAGATACCACCCTTTAATGTTGGGAAATCTAACCTCTTGCCTTTATCAGGCAGAGGAACAATGGCAGCCGGTCAGTTTGACTGGGGCGGTCTCCTCCTAAAGAGTAACGGAGGAGCGCGAAGGTAGGCTCAGCGCGGTTGGCAATCGCGTTTCGAGTGCATTGGCATAAGCCTGCCTAACTGCGAGACCTACAAGTCGAGCAGAGACGAAAGTCGGCCAAAGTGATCCGGCGGTGGAAAATGGAATCGCCGTCGCTCATCGGATAAAAGGTACCTTAGGGATAACAGGCTGATCGCGCCCAAGAGTTCATATCGACGGCGCGGTTTGGCACCTCGATGTCGGCTCGTCACATCCTGGGGCTGGAGAAGGTCCCAAGGGTTCGGCTGTTCGCCGATTAAAGTGGCACGCGAGCTGGGTTCAGAACGTCGCGAGACAGTTCGGTCCTCTATCCTCTGTGGGCGTAGGAAACTTGAGGGGTTCAAACTCTAGTACGAGAGGACCGAGTTTGACGAGCCTCTGGTGCTCCGGTTGTCGCGTCAGCGGCATAGCCGGGTAGCTAAGCTCGGAACAGATAAGCGCTGAAAGCATCTAAGCGCCAAGCTATTCCCAAGATAAAGTTTCCCTGAAGGATCGTGGAAGACTACCACGTTGATAGGCTGCTGGTGTAATCATGGCAACATGTTTAGCTTAGCAGTACTAATAATCCGTCCGACTTGTTTCACAATCCTCCGTTTTCACAAATTTGTGAAATTAACCCGCGCCGTTTGGCAAGGGCTCTGGATAGTAACTTTCGGAAAGCTCTACCCGTATACAGATGTCAGTGAATTGGATCATTGGTCCCACTGACCGTTCTTTGAAAAACAATTAGAGAGTGCTTAGAGTCCGTTGGACTCGGATCGGCCCTCAGAAGTCACAATTTGAATGTTCATTTTTATTTCAAGAAATAAAACCTATCAAGTTGTGGATTCTGGTGACTACAGCGTAATGGAACCACCCGTTCCCATCCCGAACACGGAAGTGAAACATTGCAGCGCCGATGGTAGTGCGACGAAAGGTCGCGTGAGAGTAGGTCGTTGCCAGTTTATTCTTTTGTCTTTACGGAAATAAGATCAATTTACCCAACCCTAATTAGGGTTGGGTTTTTTTGTGATTTTTTACAATGAAGATACGTGAGAAGAGAATTTGAGTATTTTTATTATTTAGGGTTAAGATAAGACAATAAAACCAATGAAAGACTACAGATTAAAACGCCTCTTTAACGCAAATTCAGGTCGATGCTTTGATGTGGCCATAGACCATGGATTTTTTAACCAATATGGATTCTTGGGCAGTATCGAAGACGCATCAAAAGCTATCTCGACTGTTGTCAGAGCTGGTCCTGATGCCGTGCAATTAACCATTGGTCAGGCCAAGCATCTACAATCTGTGCCTGGAAGGCAAAAACCCTCATTGGTCCTTCGTGTGGATGTTGCTAATATCTATGGAAAGGAACTCCCTGACACTTCTTTCAGCAGTGTCATTGATGATGCTGCTCTTCAAGCAGTCCAGTTAGATGCGGCTTGTGTTTGTGTGAACTTATTTGAAATTCCGGACGCTCCGGAAGTGCATGCTCAGTGCATTGATAATATTCTTGAATTGAAACCTGAATGCGATCATTACGGGATGCCGATGATGGTCGAACCTTTGGTCTTTCGACCAAATGAGGATTCTGGAGGATACACAGTTAATGGTGATGAAAAAAAGATTCTTCCGCTAGTTAGGCAGGCAGTAGAACTTGGTGCAGATATTATTAAAGCGGATCCAACTGACGATGTTTCAATTTACCATCGTGTCGTTGAGATATCTGGTGATGTTCCGGTCCTTGTCAGGGGCGGAGGAAAGGTTTCCGATGCTGAAATATTAAAGAGGACCGAGGATATTATTGCTCAGGGAGTTTCAGGGATCGTTTATGGGCGCAATGTGATTCAACATGAAAACCCTGCAGGTATTACCCGTGCTCTCATGGCTGTGGTTCATGATGGTGCAAGTAGTGAAGAGGCATTGAAGATGATTGACGAAGTTTAATAATGTCCAAAAATATTAATGTAGGCGTCATTGGTGGTGGACTCATGGGGCGCGAAGTTGCCAGTGCTTTTGGGCGCTGGTTTGTCATTAATGATAGTAAGGTTAATCCTTCATTGTATGCCGTGGCTGACCTTAATAAGGAAGCTCTCAAATGGTTTAATTCTGTCCCGACTTGTAAATTATTGACTGAGAATTATCAGGATCTTCTGGAGTGTTCTGAAATTGATGTGGTTTATGTCGCAGTTCCTCATAACATGCATGAGAAGATATATATTGATGTGCTGAATTCGGGAAAGGATCTTTTGGCTGAGAAGCCGTTCGGGATTGATCTTGGTTCTGCAGAAAGGATTGTTAAGGTCATTAAAAGTTCAGGTCAATTCGTACGATGCAGTTCGGAGTTTCCTTTCTTTCCTGGGGCTCAGAGAGTATACAAAGTTGCAAAAAGTGGTGAAATAGGGAGGATTTTGGAAGTGAGGTCAGGTTTTCATCATGGCAGTGATTTGGACTCCTCTAAGGCCGCGAACTGGAAACGTCAGTCAAAAACCTGTGGTGAAATAGGTGTCATGGGAGACCTTGGAATGCATGTATGCCATGTTCCTTTTCGTTTAGGTTTCGAGCCCAGTTCAGTATATGCACAGTTGCAGAAAGGATATCCAGAGAGGCCAGGAGGGGCTTGTGACACTTGGGACAATGCTATGCTCCATGCTTGGATTGATGTTGATGGGGCCGAGCCAGTTCCTATGCGACTTGAAATGAAACGCATGGCTCCCGGAGAGACAGATACCTGGTTCATAGAAGTTCTAGGGACTGATGGAGGTGCTCGTTTTAGTACTAAGGAACCACGCACTCTTTGGCAGTTCTCCCGTGGTATAGAACAGGAATGGCGCCGAGTGGATCTAGGATTTGATACACCTTTTAAGACCATCACAGGTGGTATTTTCGAACCCGGATTCCCTGACATTCTTATGCAGATGTGGGCTGCTTTTTTTGCGGAGCGTGAAGGTCATCTAAATGAATGCTTTGGTTGTGTGACTCCATCCGAAGCGCTATTGAGTCATCGCCTTTTTGCAGCAGCGGTCCAGTCTCAACAATTAAATCAGGTCATTGAGATTACTTAACGGTAGGTGAATTATGGAGGTCAAACAACAGTCACAGCGCTCGGGCATTCTTGCGGCGGGCAATTGGATCGTTGATCATGTAAAGTTAATTGATGCATTTCCTGATCAGGATGCCCTTTCATTTATTCTTTCCGAGTCCAAGTCGAATGGAGGCGGTCCATATAATGTTCTAAAGGACTTGTCCATGCTAGGTGCAGATTTTCCTCTTCAGGCTGCAGGATTAGTTGGAAATGATACAGACGGTCAATGGATAATTAATGATTGCCGTAATTTAGAAATTAATACTGATAGATTAGCACTCACACCTGATGCCACGACCTCTTACACTGATGCTATGTCCGTTGAATCTACCGGAAGACGGACATTCTTTCATCATGTAGGCGCTAACGCGCTTCTAAAAGGTGCTGATATTAATCTTACCGAGAGTCATGCGAAGTTCTTTTATCTTGGATATTTACTGTTATTGGAATCCTTGGACAAGGTGAATGATGATGGAAGGACCGGTGCCAGTGAACTTCTAAATGAGGCCAGAGCCCTTGGATTTCTTACCGTGGTAGATCTTGTCAGTGCTCAGCTCGGAGACTTTAAGAGCGTAGTTCTCCCTTCACTTCCCGAAGTGAATATTTTATTACTTAATGAATTAGAGGCAGGAGCGTTACTTGGATCAGTTTTAGATGAGAATGATCCGGGTCCTTTAATAGATGCTTCACGCCGAATACTTGATCTTGGTGTCAGGGATCATGTGATTGTGCATTCAGCAAGTGGTGTAGTTGCAGTGTCCTCGGATGGTAATGAAGTGTCACTAGGTTCGGTCCAATTCCCTGACGATATGATTCGTGGTGCTGCCGGTGCTGGAGATGCGTTTGCCGCAGGTTTTATAATGGGACTTCATGAAGGAAAAAATCTTCATGAAAGTCTACGTTGGGGAGTTTGTTCAGCGGCCAGTTGCCTGACTGACCCAACGACTTCAGGGGGCATTCTCCAACTAAGTGATTCCTTGTTACTTGGAGAACAGTTTGGGTTTAGAGAATTTCAATAAACGATTTTTTTATTCCTTAAGGGCTCCCAACGTAACGTCTATTTTTTTTTCTTTTCCGTCCCTTTCAATAGTGACCTTTACCTTGTCGCCAACGGACTTTGCATCAAGTAGGCGGAAAAGATCCGAAGAATCATTAACCTTTTTGTTATCAATTTCTTTTATTAGGTCTCCAAGTAATATGCGCCCGTTTGATGATTGGGTAGTTGGTTTCAGGCCTGCTTTTTCAGCGCCTCCTCCTTCAACAATATTTAGTATTAGAACGCCGGACTTATTTAGTCTTCCAGTAACAAAGGAATCGGGTGCAATATTAATTCCAAGTCCCGGTTTAATAACTTTCCCAAATTCTATTAATTGGGGAACGATCCTGTTCACTGTGTCTACGGGAACAGCAAACCCTATCCCTGCATAGGAACCTGTAGGTGAGTAAATAGCCGTATTGATACCGATTAGTCGGTTAGCACTGTCCAGTAGAGGTCCTCCAGAATTACCAGGATTAATGGCTGCATTGGTTTGAATTACTCCGGTTATTGGTCTTCTCGTCACTGATTCTATTTCACGACCGAGTGCACTAATGACTCCAGTCGTTAGGGTCTGATCAAATCCGAACGGATTTCCGATTGCATACGCTTTTTGGCCGACAAGAAGATTCTTAGATTCACCAATTTTAATTGGTTTTAGTCGTTCGTCAGGGGCTTGTATTTTCAATACAGCAAGATCCTTATCCGGTTCAGCACCTATCAACTTTGCATCCCATGTGGATTGATCCCAGAGCGTTATTTTTGCCTGATCAGCTCCTCGGATAACATGATAATTAGTGACTACATGCCCTGCTGTGTCCCAGATGAATCCTGAACCCGTGCCTGCGGGTATTTTATAAATGTTTGTACTAAAAAAGTCGCGTCTGAGATTGATTATAGTAATGAAAACAACGCTCGGTGAAGTTTCCTCAAAGAGACGAATTGTTGATTTCTCGTCTTCACCTAGATCAGCTCTTGGAGTAACTGCTCGTGGTGTAATTTTTGTTGCGGATTGACCTGCCCACCAAGCTTTCACCTGAACAGTTGCCATATAGATCAAAGAAGCGAGAAGAATTGCAGTTAGTAATCCGTTTGCTCTACCTGATTGGTGTTTCTTACCTGTGGATTTATTCTCCATAAGCATAATTTTACTAGGATATGGATTCTGTAAAGTTCGACAATGCGTTCATGGCGAAGAATTTCAGATATTGCTGTTTTTTTTGATGAATAAGAGCAAATATTAAAGTTCTAATTATTTTCAGTAATATTTGGCCATTTAGTCATTTCAGATAAGTTATCAGTTTTGATAGTGCTTGTATTCCATGCTATTAGTTAAGTTATCTGAATTATTTATCAATGGTGTTTAAATTTATATAGATGGCCGAAGCAAAATACACGGAAGAAGATATAAAGACTCTTGAGTGGAGAGAACATGTCCGTCTTCGCCCAGGAATGTATATAGGTAAGAGAGGAGATGGTTCAGCTCCGGACGATGGGATCTATGTGTTACTTAAGGAGGTCATTGATAATTGTATTGATGAATTTGTTATGGGACATGGAAAGACGATAGAGGTTAAGTTGGATGGGGACTCAATTTCTGTGCGTGATTTTGGTAGAGGGATTCCTCTTGGGAAGTTAATGGATTGTGCAGCGAAAATTAATACTGGAGCAAAGTATGATTCCGAAGCCTTCCAAAAATCGGTTGGATTGAATGGTGTTGGCATTAAGGCTGTAAATGCTCTTTCTCAAAGCTTCCAGGTCCAGGCCTTTCGAGAAGGAAAGACAAAATCAATTACTTTCTCTAAAGCGCAAGTCACAGATGAGATGCAACGGGCAAGAAGTTCTAAGGCTTCTGATGGAACCTATCTTAGTTTTATACCGGACGAGGATATCTTTAGTGGTTTCAAGTGGCGTGAAGAGTTCATTGAAAATATGCTGTGGAATTATGCATATCTGAATTCAGGCCTGACACTTATTTTTAACGGCAAGAAGCACAAGGCAAAAGAGGGACTTAAGGAACTTCTTGAGAAGAATCTTAGCGAAGAACCACTTTATCCAGTAGCACACCTAATCGGGAAAGATATAGAGGTAGCAATAACACATTCTGCTAGTCAGTATGGAGAGGAATATTATTCCTTTGTTAACGGGCAACATACGACACAGGGAGGAACTCATCAGGCGGCTTTTAGGGAAGCCGTTGTAAAGACAGTAAGAGATCATTTTAAGAAGACATTTGATCCTAGTGACATTCGACAATCGATCATTGGAGCGATCAGTGTTAAGGTCCAAGAGCCGATATTTGAATCACAAACAAAGACCAAATTGGGTTCAACACATACAGCGCCCAAGGATGGTCTTGCCATACGTGGGTGGATAGTGGGTTTTATTCAGGACCAACTTGATAATTATTTGCATCGTAATCCCGAGGCTGCTAAGGCGATGCTGGAGAAAATACAGCGAGCAGAAAAGGAGAGGAAGGACTTAAAAGGTATCCGCAAACTGGCTAAGGAAAGAGCCAAGAAAGCGAAAATCCATAACAAAAAACTTAGGGATTGCAGAGTTCATTATGGGGATAAACATAAAATGGCTAATGACAGCACTTTATTTATTACCGAGGGTGATAGTGCGAGCGGATCTATAACGACGGCCCGTAAGGTTGACACTCAGGCTGTATTTTCGTTGAGGGGAAAACCCCTTAATACTTTTGGTCTTTCAAAGAAAGTTGTTTATGAGAATGAGGAATTTAATCTTCTCCAACATGCTCTGAACATAGAGGATGGGCTAGAACGCTTGAGGTACAATAATGTTGTTCTTGCCACTGATGCTGATGTCGATGGTATGCACATAAGATTGTTATTAATTACTTTCTTTCTGCAGTTCTTTCCTGAACTCATTCGTGAAGGCCATTTATATATCTTGGATACTCCATTGTTTCGGGTCCGCAACAAACAGAAGCAATTCTATTGTTATAACGCAAAGGAAAGGAAGGAGGCTATGGATTCTTGTGGCAAGGGAGCTGAGATCACACGCTTCAAAGGTTTAGGTGAGATATCTCCTGGTGAGTTTAAAGAATTTATTGGTGATGAGATGAGGTTGGATCCGGTGATCCTTGATCGTCACAAATCAGAATCAGAAATGCTTCAATTTTATATGGGAAAGAATACTCCGGATCGTCAAAAATTCATTATAGATAACCTCAGAGTTGAGT
>JABSSR010000002.1:8816-38226 GCA_013213965.1 Verrucomicrobiales bacterium
CAATCATCGCCATACTCAAGGGAACATGGAAAAAGTTATAATAATCGGAACAGGATGCGCTGGCTGGACGGCGGCAATTTATACAGCAAGAGCAAATCTAGCACCTCTGGTTCTGGCAGGAGATCAGTTGGGGGGACAATTAACAACTACGACTGAGGTTGAAAATTATCCAGGTTTTCCGCAAGGAGTCATGGGTCCAGAACTCATGATGCATATGCAGGAACAAGCTACAAAGTTTGGAGCCAGAGTAGAATATAAAAAAGTAACTTCCGTAGAAAAAAATGGTTCAACCTTTAATGTGGCTTGCGGTGAAGAGCAGCACGAAGCTGAAACAGTCATTATTGCTACTGGAGCCGATCCGAGACATCTTGGGCTCGATGGTGAAGAAAAACTTATCGGGCATGGACTTACTTCATGCGCGACCTGCGACGGGGCCTTTTACAGAGACGTTCCGGTCGCGGTAATAGGGGGAGGAGATTCGGCCTGCGAAGAAGCAACATTTCTTACAAAATTTGCTTCAAAGGTTTACTTGATTCATCGTCGTGATGAGTTGAGAGCTTCAAAAATCATGGCCGATCGAGCTTTAAGTAATGAAAAAATTGAGCCTGTTTGGGATAGTCAGGTAACTGAATATTTAACTGATGATGATGGAGAAATGCGAGCAGTTAAAGTTCTGAATTCACAGACCGATGACGAAACAGAAATTGAATTAAAGTGTGTTTTTGTTGCCATTGGTCATGTTCCCAATGCTCAATTTCTTGAGGGGCTAGTTGAGACAGATGAGAACGGTTATATTGTTCAAAGGTCAAGCTGTACTAAGACAAATGTAGAAGGTCTTTTTGCGGCTGGAGATGTTGCTGATCACGTTTATCGGCAAGCGATAACTGCGGCCGGGGATGGTTGTAGAGCGGCTCTGGAAGCGGAACGATACTTAGCTGACCATGAATAATAGTCAAAAGGCCCCTAATTAATTAGTAGGCAAGTTCCAAATATATACGATTTTGTCTAAAATTAGGTCTTTTGATTAATAATTGATGCTTGACCATTCGATATAAATTTCTAGAGAATTATTGTTCCTAGTTGAGATACACTAATAACTAAGCATTTAAATAATAATGATAAAGAAATTCCCTGCTCTCCTTTCAATAATGATAATGATGCTAAGCCTTGCCTTTGCTGATCATCATGCCGGTTCTCCATTTAACGGTAAAGATCTCAAAGGTTGGTCCACTAAAAAGAAGGCAAAGGGTAAAGATTCCTGGGTAGTTGGTGTTCCCAGCAAGTCCAAGGAAAATCCAAAAACATTAAATGCTAGCAAGGGTGGCGGAGCTATGATTAATAAGGTTTCCGGTCATGGGCAGAGCTGGGATATTTATTCTGAGAAGAAGTGGGGAGGTAAGTTTCGTATTGAGTTGGAAGTGATGGTTCCTGAAGGAGCAAATTCAGGGATTTATGTAATGGGTGAATATGAGGTTCAGGTTCTGGACAGCTATGGAAAGGCGAAGCTAGGAGGAGGTGATATGGGGGCTATTTATGGTGCTCAGCCGCCGAAGGTAAACGCTTGTAAAAAACCTGGGGAGTGGCAGAAATACGTGATCGATTTCCAGGCCCCTGGTTATGATCCGACCGTTGGAAAAACAAGTAATGCTAAGTTTATCAAGGTTGAGCTTAACGGTCAAATATTGCACGAAAATGTTGAAATGAAGGGGCCAACCCCTAGCGGAGTCACTGGAAAAGAAGCTGCCAAGGGCCCAATTATGTTTCAAGGTGATCACGGACCAGTGGCTTACAGAAATATAAAAATTAAATCGATCTAATCTAATTTTGAACTTTAATAATATTTATAGAAGACTTTATATATAAATTCATAACTGAACAAACCATTGATCATGCGTAATAAAACCAAACCTATGTCTAAACAACTGACTCGTCGTAAATTTATCAAGTCAGCGGCCGTAACGGGGGTCGCCTCGACCCTCGGCATGCCCGCAATCGTCCGGGCGCAAAATCAAAACAGCAAGCTTCAAGTTGGCTTTGTGGCCACCGGCGGCAGGGCCGGAGCACATGTCGGATTTTCCTGGGGCGCACGCAATAAATATGGCCTGCATTGTGTTGCCTTCGCTGAAATTGACAAGAACAGCTGGAAAAATGTACACAGGAATAACGAATGGAAAGATGCCAAGGGCTACACCGACTGGCGGGAAATGTTCCAGAAACATACCAAGGAGTTGGATGTCGTTTTTGTGGCCACTCCTGACCACTCCCATTATGGCCCCTCAATGACCGCCATCAGTAACGGTATTCACTGTTACACCGAGAAGCCCCTGGCATGGTCGGTACGTGAGGCACAAAACCTCACCAAGGCCTATGAGAAGAACACCAGCGTCGTCACCCAGATGGGCAATCAGGGACACGCCGGCAACGGATGGCGTCTGGCTTACGAATTTGTGAAGGCCGGTGCCGTTGGTGACATCAAGGAGTTCCACACATGGACTAACCGTCCGGTCTGGCCGCAGGGTGGGGATAATCCGAAGAAAGTTGATGATGCTCCTGCCCACATTGACTGGGAATCCTGGATCGGGCCCGCTCCAATGCGTCATTACACCCACAATGTTTACCCCTTCAAGTGGCGCGGCTTTGTGGACTTTGGTTCCGGTGCACTTGGCGACATGGCCTGCCACACTACCGATGGTATTTACTCCATCATGCGACCCGGTTATGCATCTTCTGCAGAGCCTCTCATGATGACAGGCCCGTGTAAGGGACAATTCCCTGCAGGAATGACCCTGAAAGTCGATTACCGTGCTACCAAGGAAACCCCCGCATTCACCACCTACTGGTATGAGGGAAAGAAAAAGAACGGTAAGGACAATATGCCGGAAACCCCTGAAGAGTTGAAATCCGAGGGCCGAAAACTGCCACGTACCGGTAACCTCATCATCGGCACCAAGGGAAAAATGCTGGTTACCGGTGACTACTGGAACAGCCCGCGGATCATTCCCGAAAGCCGTCAGAGGGAATTCGGCAAGCCCAAGCAACTTCTTGAGCGCTCACCCGGACACCATGATGAGTTCATTATCGCCTGCCGGGGAGACAAGCCGAGAGAGTTTAGCCAGTCGAACTTCAGTTACTCCGGTTTCATGACCGCAAACATCCAGCTGGGCAATCTCTGCGCACGTGCAGGCAAGAAAATCGAACTCAATGAGGCTGGAGTGGTTACCAGCGATCCCTCAATCAACGAACTCGCATGGCGCGTGCCGCGTAAGGGTTGGGACGCATTGAAGACGAACATCTAGCTTTTTTTCTTTTAGAAAAATAAATCGGCATGCGCGTAGGCGCGTGCCGGTCAAAACAAAATGCCCGGATTGACCCGGGCGTTTTTTTGGTAGCCCGCTCCTCCGATACATGCCCCCACGCTTAACCTGATCTTCCCGAGTGAGAATTATCGCCCGGACCGTCTCAGCCAGGCTTCTCGGGCCCTTTTCAAGATTTCTATTTCCTTCTTGCTGGTTTTACTGGTTTTACTGGAAGTGTTTTTAGTGTTAACGAAGGGATTATTTGTTCCAAATTTTCTCCATGGACCATACGGAATTTCATGCAATTCAGCAAACCGCCAGTCACATTTATTATCCTTTCCCGTTATCCCAAGAAAATCGCGTACTGCAGGTGACAGATCAATTCCTGCCCGATTGTTGTGACGAGTCTTTGGGCGTGAGCTCCCGAAGACATAGGACCAGTCATCTGTTTCAAAAGGACCAACATCAGACCACTGGGCGCAACAAATTTTCCCCTTGTAATGTATAGCTACCCATCTCCCATCACACACGCTCAGGCCTTCTTTTTTGAATGTTCGACTGAACCAAGGGATTACACGTCTGGCACTTGGTTTTGTTTTTTTGTAGTTGATCCGATCATTATACGGCAGTGCTACATAAAATGGATTGAGTTTAGGGATGAATTTTTTGGGTCTGTAATCTCTGGTCCGACTAGCCGGATTAGGGTCATCGTAGCCTCCGTAGTTTTCCATCCATTTGGGGTCCCAGGAACTTGCACTATTGTGGCGAGGATTATTAACGGTGGCACGTTCTCCTATCCAGAATATGGTAGAAGTGATTTTTCTGTGCCATGGATATGGGGGAGATGCGGATCGAGATTGTGTTGGGGCATAAGTGCGCGGTGTGTTTTCTTGGCCTTTTGTTTTTTCAAGGACAGGGACTGATATAAGAAACAGGGAAGTTATGAGAATCAACCGTCCTTGCATTTTTATACTAATAATAATTGTGCTTAAGTTATGCAATTTGTGGAGCGAGCGGCCTTTCAGAACTTGCCTCTGGTGCTTCAAGTTCCGGATTTGGTGCTTGAGGACTCATTCCCAGTTTCTTTAGTAATTTCATGTCCTGAACGGTTTGCGGATTTGTTGCCGTTAACAATTTCTCGCCGTAGAAAATTGAATTAGCGCCTGCAAAAAAACATAATGTTTGAGCCTCTTCACTTAGTGCTGATCGACCGGCTGATAATCTTATTTTAGCTTTAGGAACTGCCATTCGTGCACATGCAATGGTGCGAGCAACAGCAAACGTGTCAACAGGTTCAGCCCCTTCGAGAGGCGTTCCAGGCATTGGCATAAGTTTATTAATTGGTATGCTTTCCGGAGAAGGATTGAAATTTGATAATATTTCTAGCATCCGGAGCCTATCATTAACGGTCTCTCCAAGACCTAAGATTCCACCGCAACAAACGGACATTCCGGCATCTTGTACGTTACGTATGGTGGTTAATCGATCTTCAAAACGGTGAGTTGTTACAATGTTCGGATAGTGTTCTGGTGAAGTGTCAATATTGTGATTATACGCAGTGACTCCCGCTTCTTTGAGTCTTTTGGCTTCTTCTGGTCCCAGCTCTCCTAGCGTTGTGCAAACTTCCATTCCGAGTTCTGAAACGTCCTTAATAATTTCGAGGACCTCTTCGAAGCGCTTGGTATCGGTTTTAACATTTTTCCATGCAGCCCCCATACAGAATCTAGTTGAGCCGTTTTCTTTTGCAGCTTTCGCGCGATCCAGTATATCACATTTAGACATTAATCTTTCAGCATCTACCCCACTCTTATATCGTGCACTTTGAGCACAGTAGGAGCAATCCTCACTACAGCCTCCGGTCTTTATGGATAACAACGTACAAAGTTGTATTTCATTTTTTGGCCAGTTTAATTCATGAACACTTCTTGACTTGGCAAGAAGATCAAAAAAAGGCAATTCGTAAAGTAATTTTAATTCTTGGAATTTCACTTAATTAAAAGAAATCAATGATGTCTTTTGTGGATAATTATTATAATTTTTGATCGTTGTGAAGCACGCAAAATATTTATTTTTTCCTTTTGAATATTGATCTTGAATCGTTCCAGTATCCTGGTGAAACGACAGTCGGTTTTAGAGGGTTTGTGTAATCAGTTTTGCCGATAGCTGCACGCATAGAAATGCCTGTGGACTTGCGCCATTTTTTTGCCATGCTCTCGCCTGTGTTGCACCCATAACTAATGCACTTGGATTTACGTAAAAATGAGGAACGATTAATTCTTTTTAATTCTTCTTCCTGTAACCATACAGTGCTTACACCGATTATTCTATTACTATAGTCAATTAAGAAAGCGTGTCTGTTAGAGTGCCCATAGTATTCAAATCCGGCTATTTTTGTTTTTGCCCGGTCCTTTCCGTTATTGATGTAGTTTATAATGTCCTCTCCTTTCGATATCCACTGCAGGCGTATTTTGTATTTATCCCTTACCGATTCGATCCAAGAAATAAGAGGTTTTCCGTCTTCATTTGAACGGGATTCATAACTTGGCTTATAGACTAACCATGTGATCTCACATTGGTTACCATATTCATTTTGCAATTCTTGGATCCGTGCTCGTGCCGGGCGAATAAAATTTCCCCACCAACGATCATGTTGATACTTTTCTTTTCGTAAGTTTTCCCATTTCCTTAATGCAGTGCCTCCACTCAGAATAATGAATTCACCCCGACTCATACGTGTCTTTACCGGAGATTGTTTGAGGGATCGGCCGAAAATTGCTGAAGATTTTTCTGTGCTCGATAAAAGAACAGTGAGAATCCCTGTTAAAACTAAGATTATTTTATTCTGATAAAACCAACTCATTGATGAGGTAACGTTCTTATTTGTCCTTTTAAATTAAAGATTTTCTCCATTAATCAAATCTTCGTAAGTTTGCCTTTTTCTTATCAGTTTATGGTTCTTGTCAGAAACTAGTACCTCTGCAGGCAATGTCCTTGAATTATAATTTGATGCCATTACAAAGCCGTAAGCACCAGAGCTGAGTATTGCAATCATTTCACCCTCCTCTAACTTTGGTAGTTCTTGGTCCTGTGCAAAGAAGTCTCCGCTCTCACAGATTGGTCCTACAATATCAATAGTTTCACTTTGACTGGATGTATTTTGAATCGGAACAATCTCGTGGTGTCCCTGGTACAATGCCGGTCGTATCAGGTCACCCATTCCTGCATCCGCTATCGCAAATGTTTTAGCTGTACCGTTTTTTTTGTACAGAATTTTACTTAGAAGAGCTCCTGCATTCCCAACAATTAATCGTCCAGGTTCGAGCATTATTTTAAGCTCCAAAGGTTTTAAAATAGGTATGAGTCTGGATGCGTATTCCTCGATAGTAAGAGGCGTTCCATTCGTGCCCCTTTCTTTCCACCAGCTTTCATTTCCGCTTGCAAGAGCATCTTCATACACGATTCCAATTCCTCCGCCAATGCTGAAGAATTTGATGTCATGTTTTTGCTTTAGTTTTTTGGCAAGCGGAGCCACTCTTTGCACGGCTTCGACGAAAGGTTTGACTTCAGATAGTTGGGAGCCGATGTGCATTTGGAGGCCACGCAATTCTAGATTATTTAATTCCTTTGCCGCTGTTTCATAAAGTCCTTCAATGAATTCAAAATCTATCCCGAACTTATTTTCACTTTTTCCTGTTGATATATATTTGTGAGTTTTTGCATCTACGTTTGGATTTACTCGAATTGCGACTGGAGCAATTTCATTGCGCTCACTAGATATTTGGTTGATGAATCTTAGCTCTGCTTCACTTTCAACATTAAAACAGTAGATGCCCTCGTTCAGTGAATATTCTATTTCCTCACGCGTTTTTCCTACTCCGGCAAAGGTACATTTTTCTGCGGTGCCACCTGCCTTTATTACACGGAAAAGTTCACCCCCGGAAACAATATCGAAGTCGGCACCTTCGTCGTTGAGGAGCTTTAATATTGATAAGTTGGAATTTGCTTTAACAGCAAATGCTATATGATGATCCAAATCATTTAGTGCTGAACTTAGTCGACGATAGTGGTCTTGGATCGTATTGGCTGAATATACATATAATGGAGTACCATGCTGAATTGCCAGATCCGCTAGATTGACACCCTCACAATGAAGGGTTCCGTCGTGATAATGAAAGTCATGCATTGAGAAAATGCCTAATCTGTCAGGAATAGTAAATCAAGCTATACAGACATCAAAATACCCAATAATTCTTGACCAGAGGCTTATATCATCTATTATACGCGCCTCTTAAGTAATAGACCGGAGTAGAATTATGGCCAAAGTTTGCGAAATAACAGGAGCACGCGTTCGTCGCGGAGGAAAAATCCATCGTAGTGGTTTAGCTAAGAAAAAAGGTGGAATCGGCCGTCATGTGACTAAAGTCATTAAGCGGAATGTTTCTCCAAACTTGAGGAAAAAGCGCATTTGGGTCCCAGAACTCAATAAATACGTCAAGGTGAAGCTTACTGCTAGAGCCTTGAAGACGGTTGCTAAGAATGGGGCCTATACCACACTCAAAAAAGCCGGGGTTATTTAGGTTTAATATTGGAGGGCAATAGATGTCCCATTTTCTAACCTTTTTTCCGGTCTTACTCTTTTCTTTTGTTGGTTTACAATTAACTCAGTCAGCCGAGAAGCGTCCTAATATTATTTTCTTTTTAATTGATGATCTCGGATGGAGTGATCTGGGCTGCTATGGTAGCAAGTACCATTTAACTCCTAATATAGATAAATTAGCAGCTAGAGGCATTCAGTTTACTAACGCATACTCTGCTTCATCTGTTTGCTCTCCTACCAGATCCTCAGTCATGACTGGTAAGAATCCAGCCCGTTTGGGTATTACGGATTGGATTGGAGCGAGTCAGAAATATAATGTTCTAGTAACGCCTAAGAATGTGAAGGCTTTGCCCCAAAATGAAGTGACCTTCGCCGAATCTTTAAAGGAATCAGGTTACGCTACAGCCTATTTCGGTAAGTGGCATTTAGGTTCAGATGATAAGGATCATCCGAGCTTGCAGGGATTTGATTATCATCGAGGAGTTAACAGAGCAGGGTCACCGGGTTCATATTATTATCCCTTTAAAAGAAACAAGACAAAATCGAAGACAGTCTTATCAGCGAGTGATGTTCCTGATTTTGATGCAGCAAACAAGGATTCATACCTTACTGATTTGTTGGCCGAGGAAGCATCTAAATTTATTGAGATAAAGAGGGACGTTCCTTTTCTTTTGATGTTGGCGCATTATTCAGTTCACACACCAATACAGGCGCGGAAGAATGATGCTCTTAGGTATAAAGATCGAATGAAAGATATTGGATTGTCTTCAAAAGTTAGTATAAAAAATGAGCGATATGGTAGTACACGCATGACTCAAAATAATCCTGATTATGCTGCAATGGTTGAAAGTGTGGATCGGAGCGTAGGTAAGGTTCTTGGAAAATTGGAAGAACTTAAACTTAATGATAATACACTTGTAATTTTCACTTCAGATAATGGCGGACTTTCTACTTTGCAGCATAATCGGCGTGCTGCGCCAACATCTTGCCTTCCTTTGAGGGCCGGCAAGGGATGGCTCTATGAGGGCGGTATTCGGGTACCAGCAATACTGGCTTGGCCAGGCATTATTAATGAAGGTATTACGAACGACACACCCATTATCAGCAGTGATTTCCATCCTACCATATTGACTGCTGCAGGAATTAAATTGAATCCTTCACAACATAAGGATGGGCTTGATTTGAATGGCATTTTCAGAAATGGAAGGTTACGGAGCAGGTCATTATTTTGGCATTTTCCTCATTATCATGGTTCGGGAAATCGACCATCCTCTGCCATCAGAAAAGGGAATTATAAATTAATTCGATGGCATGAAGATGGCTCGGAAGAGATGTTTAATCTTTCCAAAGATATTTCCGAGACGACTGATATTGGATCGGATGAGTCTGCAAAGCGTGAGGAACTAGCAAATGATTTGAATGAATGGATAGAATCTTCGGGTGCAAAGATGCCAAAACTAAAAGCAGAACGTTAAGGTATGATTAAAAAATGTTCGCGTTACATGTAAATGTCAGATTGTACAAAACCTTTGGCATTGATAACAGGCGGGGAAGGAGCACTCGCTAAATCGATTTCGGCACAATTAATTTCTTCAGGCTATGAGGTGCTCAGCCCTGGGCGTTCTGAACTGGATGTTAGCGATAAAGATTCTGTTAATAATTATTTTTTTGAAAATATCACTAGGGATCTGGATTTGCTTATCAATAATGCAGCGATAAAAAAGGATTCATTATTCTTAAATCTTTCTGAACAGGAATGGGATGAGGTCATCAGAGTTAATTTGCGGGGGGCCTTCCTCTGTTCGAAGTCAGCATTAAAACTCTTATGTAAAAATCGCAGTGGTCACATAATTAATATAGGATCATTTTCTGCTCTTTCAGGGCCAGCGGGGCAAACAAATTATGCCGCTTCGAAGGCAGCTCTGATCAGCTTGACTCAGAGCTTGGCTCAGGAAGGGGGTAAGAGAAATGTCAGATCCAATTGTATTTTACCAGGGTGGCTTGAAACTCAATTCACCGCTGATGTACCAGAAAATGTAAAGGATCAAGTATTGAGTAATCATTCTTTGAATACTTTTAATACTCCAGAATCCGTTGCTGCGTTTATTCTATTTATGCACACTCAGATGCCTTCAGTTTCTGGGCAGATATTTCAACTTGATAGCCGAATTCATCGATGGGCTTGATAACTATTTAAGCAATTGGTCAAGTGTCCGGACAGCTTTGACGGTGGCCGAGACATTATGCACTCTAAGGATAGAAGCTCCTCGCAGGATGCTTGTAACGGAGCATGCCACGGTCCCGGCGTCCCGGTCCTGAGGCTCTTTTATTCCCAACACTTCACCTATCACTGTTTTTCTGGAAACAGGTACGAGCAGTGGCCTTTCGTGAATGGTTAAAGCATTTAGGTGCTTTAGCAATAGAAGGTTATCTTGGCGATCCTTAGCGAAGTCGATTCCCGGGTCCAATACTATCTGCTCTCTATGGAGTCCTGCTGATTCTGAAACGCTAATTTTTTCTTCAAAGAATCCATTCACTTCTGCAACTATGTCTTCGTATTTTTCTCCGAGATGAGGCTCTTTGGGTAGTCCGATACTGTGCATGATTAAAAGGGCCGTCCCATGATCTGCACATAATTTTGCATTATCATTGGAATGAAGTGCACCGATATCATTTAGCAGGTCCACACCAAGAGGTAATATTTTATTTACCACTTCAGGTCTCCATGTATTGACTGATAGTAATGGTTTTCCCGTCTTTTCATTCCATTCGGTAGAGTGAAAAGACGCAATGAAGGGGCGAAGCCTTTCGACTTCCTCTTCGATGGAAATGGGTCCACGGTTAGTGCGAGCACTTTCTGCTCCGACGTCGATAATATCTGCTCCTTCGGCGACATGGTCCTTTGCCATTCTAAAAGCTTTCTCCTGGTTGAGAGTCCCGTCTCCCGAGAACGAATCATCATTGATATTTATAATCCCCATCACCATTATTTTCTGAGACAAATTAATGGTTCGGTCCCTGACTCTCAGCTTCATTTATTGTTAAATGCTGAATGGCATTTCGGTCCTTGCTCTCTTCTCAAAACGGACAGTATGAGTGAATCCAATATCGGATGCGAGAGACGCCGCTTCTTCAAAATTCATCCCCACTTCTTCAGGAGCATGAGCATCCGAACTAATTGATATTGGCAGGCCGGCACTGATCATCAGCTCAAGAAAATCACGTTCGGGATATTGTTCTGCACATTCTTTCCGCCATCCTACAGTATTAATTTCGATTGCGGTATTAGTTTCAAGCGCAGCTTCGATTACAGGCTCGTAGAAACGACGCAGATCACCTGCCGGCTTGTGTCCAAACTTTTTTGGTAGGTCAGGATGTGCTAGGAGATCAAACAGACCACTGCGTGCGCAGTTCGTGTAGATTTTCCAATAGGAGGTCCATATTTCCTCTACCTCGGCAATGCCAGACCAGCTGCCTATCCATTTTGGATGATCAAGCGCAAATCCAGGTGCAATATAATGTACGCTACCTATGAGGTAATCGAAATCAGCCAGGGATGATAATTGTTCGATCCATGCATGATCATTTTCAAAATAATCAATTTCGAGCCCGAGCTTCACTGAAATTTCAGGCGTTCCATTCTTAGCCGCTTGTACTGAATGAAGGTATTCAGGAAATTCTGATAATAGCATACGCCAATCATCAAAATCATCTTCTTTGGCCGGGCTATGATCTGAGAAGCCGATCTCGCTCAGGCCAGTGTCCAAAGCGCTTTTTGCATAATCAATTGGTTCTCCATTTGCGTGACGGCAAAGGGGAGTATGCAGGTGATAATCAGCAAATTGGCTGAAGTCCATCCACTATAATGGAATAAAAATCCAATCTATCCAGCGATTGTCTTGATAAATTCACCTACAAAAATGCTAAAAAACAATAAATTAGAAGAATTCTTCTTGATAAAGCGCATGTTTTTTGTAAAAAGTTAAGTATATGAAGAAGATTTTAACCCTCATCGCTTCTGTTTTAATTATTAGTGGCTCATCGGCATTTGCCTGGATCGGTGGACCTTGGTCCAATAATAGTTATAACCAATCAAATACAGGAACCTATCAAGCTGTTATGTACATGGTCAACGGGGTTGGCCTTGCTCGTTTCACTGATGACACTAGTGCTGTGTTTTCCCAAATAAATGCTTCTGTTATTTTCCATGAAGGATCCATTTATATTGGTGAATGTTTTGGAACGGCTGACCGCACTTCAGAACAGGGCGTTATCGGAATGATTCAGTCAGCAGGAACAGCAGGTTCAGTGACAGGTTCTTTTCAGTGCAAAATTACGCAGGAAGCTCCTGTGATGCGTTTCTATGGAAAGAGTAGTGGTATTGTAAATCCTATTACCGGTGAACCAGGAAACGGATCAGATCGTAAATGCATTCTGGTATTTTCTGAAGCCGCTGCAGATCCTGTTGAGCCAGGAGAGGTCCGCATTGTAGCTATTACTGTTTTTGGTGCGCAGATATCTCAGACGATCATTGGTGTTGCCGCAGCAGCGGGATAGAAGATTTAACCAATTATAATTTCATCGGGCCGACATCTTTTCGTAGGTGTCGGCCCGTTTAATTTTATGAGGCAAGCTAAACAAAGTTCTATTAAGGGGTTCACTATCCTTGAGCTTTTAATAGTCATATCAATCATTGCTGTGCTTGCATCAATAATTTTGGCTCTTAGCGACATGATTCGAAGAAAGGCTGAACAAGCTGCTTGTGCTCAAAATATGAGAAGCTTGTTCGCAGCTCTTAGTGCTTACAATATTGATAATGGTCATTTTCCTCAGGCACCTGAGAGTACGGAAGAGGAAACATTTTGGGATTTTTGGATCACTACCTTTGAGGAGGAATATGATATTCCAAGAAAGACATGGATTTGTCCTACCTACCGCAGGCTCAATAGGACAAAAGATGAAGAGGAGATGAAGGGAACTTATTTACCGACAAGGTTCAGTGCTAGTAGCGCATTAGCGGCATATAGATGGGGTAACCAGCCCTGGCTAGTGGAAATTGGCGACCATCACGGAGAGGGGATGCTAGTTCTTTATCCTGACGGTTCGGTCCGGCCATTTTCCGTAGGATCTTATGAAACGGAATAACTTTCCTTAAATCATAAGAACATATCCCTTCAGCCTTGTGCTGATTTATTACTCTGATTTTATCATAACGCAAATCGAAGCGCTATTATCTGGTCAAGAGTGCACTAACTGATATGGAATTCCTGAAGTGTTTTAACTTTTAATTCCAAAGATTTTAAAGATCGAATAGCCATGCTGCTTGCTTTTGCCGCGTTCAGATTCGTCATGACAGGTATCCCATTAGCAATGGCTGAACTACGAATAGTGACTTCATCTGCCCGGGGGTTCCGATCTCCGCTTGTTGTATTGATTACAAAGTCAAGTTCCCCATTCTTTATCATGTCTAATACGTTCGGACGACGCTGTTCGGCCAGTTTGAATAATTTCGTTACGGGAATACCCTCATCCCTAATCGCTTTGGCTGTACCATCAGTTGAAAATAATTTGAATCCTAGTTCGTGATATTCTTTAATTATTTCTTTTGCTTTATCCTTGTCACGATCCTTTAGACTAATAAACACATTACCTCCAAGGGGAAGCGGACAAGAAGCAGCCATTTGTGATTTGGCATAAGCCATCCCCAGATCAGAATCTATGCCCATGACTTCTCCGGTAGCTTTCATTTCTGGGCCCAGAACAATGTCAATGCCGGGGAATTTAACAAATGGGAAGACTGCTTCCTTCACAGAATAGTGATCTGGAATAATTTCTTTTGTGAATCCTAGATCCTTGAGTGTTTCACCTGCCATAACTTTAGCTGCAAGTTTAGCCAGTGGAACACCAATGGTCTTTGAAACAAATGGTACTGTTCTAGAGGCTCGCGGATTAACTTCTATGACGAAAAGTTCTTCGTCTTTGACGGCGAACTGTATGTTCATTAATCCCTTCACTTGTAATTTTTTAGCGAGTGTTTTTGATGCTGTGCTAATTTCTTCTTTGATCTGATCGCTAATGGAAAAAGGAGGAATAACACATGCACTGTCTCCGGAATGAATGCCTGCCTGCTCAATGTGTTCCATGATTGCTCCTATGACCGAGGTTTTCCCGTCAGAAATAACATCCACATCAATTTCCGTTGCGTCTTCAAGGAACCGATCCACAAGTACAGGCCTTTCTGGACTAGCTTCCACTGCTGAACGCATATATGACCTTAATTCTTGGTCGTCATACACAATGACCATTGCACGGCCTCCAAGAACAAAACTTGGTCGGACAAGAACTGGATAACTAATTCTTTGAGCTACTCCTATTGCTTCTTCTTCTGAAGTTGCAGTGCCTGCCTCAGCTTGTTTGAGATTGAGTTCATCAAGTAAAGCCGAGAAGAATTTCCTATCTTCTGCCAGTTCTATGCTCTTCGGTGATGTTCCTATCACTGAAACGCCATTTGATTCTAGGTCTGCAGCCAGATTGAGTGGCGTTTGTCCTCCGAATTGAACGATCGTTCCCCAAGGCTTTTCCGCTTCAAAGATATTCAGAACATCTTCAAAAGTGAGAGGTTCAAAAAAAAGTTTATCACTTGTATCGTAGTCGGTCGAAACTGTTTCCGGGTTTGAATTTACCATGATTGTTTCAAATCCCAGTTCCTTGAGAGCAAATGCCGCATGGACACAACAATAATCAAATTCTATGCCTTGACCGATTCGATTTGGTCCACCACCAAGAATCATTACTTGTTTCTTGTCTCCATCACGGATCTCATTTTCGTCCCCGTAAGTTGAGTAATAGTAGGGTGTGAATGCTTCAAATTCAGCAGCGCAAGTGTCAACGAGCCGGTAAGTTGGTATGACGCCTTCATTTTTTCTTCTTTCGCGAATTTCCAATTCTGTCGTGCCTTTTAGATGAGCAATTTGGCGGTCAGAAAAACCTAATTTTTTCGCTTTCCTAATTGTTAGGCCATTTTCATTTGAGGCAATTTTTTCTTCTGATTCGCAGATCTGTTGAAGTTGTCTCAGGAACCATGGATCTATACCTGTAATTCCAAACAATTCATCTACCGACATTCCATTCCTAAATGCTTCACGAAGATAGAAAATCCGTTCTGCATTAGGTATAGCAATTTTGGAAAGTAATTCTTCTGCATTTGATTTAGGCATGTCTTTACCGTCAGCACCTAAACCGAAGCGCCCTGTTTCCAGCGAGCGCAAGGCTTTCTGCATTGCTTCTTTAAAGGTTCTACCAATAGACATAGCTTCACCCACGCTTTTCATTTGGGTAGTTAACGTAGGATCTGCATTTGGGAATTTTTCGAAGGTAAATCTAGGTGTTTTAACGACGCAATAATCAATCGTTGGTTCGAAACTGGCTGGGGTTTCTCTAGTTATATCATTTGGCAGTTCATCCAAGGTATAACCAACAGCAAGTTTAGCTGCAATTTTGGCTATAGGGAACCCGGTCGCCTTAGAAGCCAGGGCGGAGGATCTTGATACCCTTGGATTCATTTCTATTACGATCATGCGTCCGGTCTCAGGACAAATGGAGAACTGAATATTTGAACCACCAGTTTCTACACCTATTTCACGAATTACCGCAAATGATGCATCGCGCATGATTTGATATTCTTTGTCTGTGAGTGTTTGAGCAGGGGCCACAGTAATTGAGTCGCCAGTGTGAACTCCCATCGGGTCAAGGTTTTCTATTGAACAAATAACTACGCAGTTATCTTTACGGTCACGCATGACCTCCATTTCGAATTCCTTCCAACCAAGAAGAGATTCTTCGATCAATACTTCTGTGACTGGAGACATGTCCAGGCCCCGATTAACAATCGTCTCAAATTCTTCGCTATTGTAAGCAATGCCTCCACCACTTCCTCCGAGAGTATAGGCTGGGCGGATTATCAAAGGAAAACGATTTTCTGTTTTCTCTGCAATTTCTTGTGAGATTGTTAATGCTTCACTCATAGTATGAGCAACTCCTGACTGAGGAAGATCCAGACCAATTTTGATCATTGCTTCTTTGAAAGCTAGACGATTCTCGCCTTTCTCTATTGCTTCGGCATTTGCTCCTATGAGTTTGACGTTATATTTATCAAGGACCCCTTCTCTGACGAGGTCCATTGCCGTGTTGAGTCCGGTCTGACCCCCGAGAGTGGGAAGTAATGCGTCAGGATTTTCTCGTTCTATGATTTTTTCTACAATTCCAGGAGTGACAGGTTCTACATAAGTACGATCCGCAAATTCCGGATCAGTCATGATTGTGGCCGGGTTTGAGTTGACCAGGATTACTTTGTATCCTTCTTCCTTTAACGCTTTGCATGCTTGGACTCCGGAATAGTCAAACTCACATCCCTGACCGATTACGATTGGCCCTGATCCGATCAGTAATATTTTTTCTATGCTGGTATCTTTTGGCATCTTACTGCGAGCATTTATGTCTATTGTCGGTTTCTCTGATAAAGGCAGGAATATATTAGAATAAAAAAGTTAATGAATTATGCAGAAATTGAGCTGATTGACATCCTATTAAAAGAGTTTTTTGAGGCGTTGATCAGTGAAGCTTTCAGCAACTATGATTGCTTCAGAGAAATTTCCCCCAGCTGTTATAGAATTAGTAATGATAGCGCAAGGGATTCTGGCTGCAGTAGCTGCTTTTAATCCGTTCTCAGAATCTTCAAAAATTAAAGCTTCACTGGGATGAATACCCAATGATTTAGCCGCAGTCAGGAATAATTCAGGGTCAGGTTTAATTTTTTCAACATCATCACGATTCACAAATGCACTGAAATAGTTGCTTAATTCCAGCTTTTCAATCCATCCTAAGACCCAGTTTCGGGATGAGCTTGAAGCGATAGCTAGTTCGAGGCCTTTTTCTTTAGCGTTCTCTATAAAATAGCGCAATCCAGTACGTTCTTCTTTTTGTTCTAACCGTTGTCTGATTAGTTCTTCGCGTTCGGCATCAATAATTGCCCAGTTAAATTTTTTGCCTAATCTTTTCTCTAATTCAATCCCTGGGTGAAAGTGTTCAAAATTGCTCCCGACACAATTCTTATAGGTGTTGAGTTCGAGTATTTGATCATTCCTTTCATAAATTTCTGCCCAGCTCTCATAAATTACAGTTTCTGTATCAACTATTAGGCCATCAAAATCAAAGATAAGAGCTTTTGGCATAGATATATTATTGGATCTATTATTTTAATTTTTTTGCATAAGTGACTGCAGCTAATGCGAATTTTTCAGCAATGGGTTTTAGCTTTCCTTGAAATAGTATTCCTATCTTTAAAGGAGCGAATCCTCTGAGATTAATTTTTCGCAGTCCTTTAGGGACGGTCATTCCGGGAGCATCTAGAGTTAATCCTATTCCGTATCCTCGTTTCACATAATTTGATATAAGGTCCAGAGACGTAACTTCAACGATAGGGTTCCAGACCAGTTCGCGCTTGTCTAATTCTTTTTGGAATATTGTATTAATTGAATGCTCTGCTGAGAGTGAAATCATAGGCTCCATTATTTTTCCATCGGTCACTTTACTTATGGATGAGAAACTTTTGATGTTGCTTTTATCTGGAACGATTAGAATGAGAGGAATTCGAAGCAGTTCAAGAGTTTTGACAGAACTTGGTCTTGGTGAGTGGAGAGAAGTGATAGCAACATCAATATCTTGATTTTCTAATAAGGTTTCAGGATTAGAAGAAGCGACCAGTTCATTTATAGTTAACCTTAAATTGGGACAATCTTTTTTGATTTGATCGAGGAGTGTAGGTAGATGATTTGCAAGGACGGTTCTTTCTGCAGCGAGTCGAAGGTGGGAACTTTCTTCTCCACGCAATTGCTCTGTGATGAGAGGTAATTTAGAAAAGAAAGGTGAAAGAAAAGTATATAATTCGTTGCCGGCCGGTGTAAGGGCAAACGGGCGACGATTAAAAAGTTTAACCCCTAGTTCAGCTTCGAGTTGTAGCATTTGTCCAGAAACGGCAGGTTGTTGGATGCCGTAGGGCATTTTCCGTACGGCTGGGGTGATGCCACCATACTTCGCAACGTAGTAAAAAAGTTCTATATGGTGGAGATTAGGGAGCAACATTATGGATTAGATAAACATTGATGTGATTGATCTTAACAGTCTTTTAATTGATTTAAATTTAATATAAAGAGTTATATTAAAGATCTAATCTAGATTTTATTTAAGAACATTTAATTAATTCTCATGTCTTGAATTACAATAATTGTTGGCAATATGATCAAAAACCCCTGTAATTATCATTCAGATACTATTTTGAGGTTTCTAATATTTCTAAAGAAATAACTAAAAAGCGCTTGATGAATTGGCGCTTATGTGGAATTTTCACGCCCCTCATTTTGAAGAGGTGATACCCTTCACTTCCTCTTAAAGCATGTAAGAATCATGGCATACGCAATTATTAAGACTGGTGGTAAACAGTATAAGGTTTCTCAAGGAGACAATATAGATGTTGAGAAGCTTGATTTGGAAGTAGGAGACTCTGCTACTTTCGAAAATGTATTACTATATTCAGATGGGGAAGAAGTAAAAGTAGGTAGTCCGCTCCTTGATGGAGCCAGCGTGACGGCCGAAGTCGTTGATCAGTTTCGGGCGAACAAAGTTACCGCCTTTAAGTTTAAACGCCGCAAGGGCTATCATAAAACGAAGGGACATAGGCAGCCACTGACGCGCTTGACAATTAAAAGCATAAGTGCTTAAAATTTCAATCCGATAGAACGGTTAATTAACAATTTCATCTAATTCAAAATTATGGCACATAAGAAAGGTCAAGGAAGTGTTAAGAATGGTCGCGACAGTAATTCCAAGAGACGTGGGGTGAAAAAGTTTGGAGGAGAGCATGTCATTCCCGGTAACATTATTCTTCGTCAGTGTGGTACTAAATGGAGGCCTGGTAAGAATGTTGGATTAGGGAAAGATTATACTATTTTTTCTTTGGTGGAAGGTAATGTGAGATTTGATCAGGGCGGGAGAAGGGTCAACGTTGATTCTGTAACTGTAGAGGCATAGTTTCTATTTGAGCAGCCAAGCCTTTCCTAGATTTGCACTTAGAATCCTCTTCAGAACCATTATTAAATGTGGTTCTGGTCGAACCTGAAATACCTCCTAATACTGGCAATGTTGGTCGTTTATGTATGGCAACTTCTGCTCGGTTGCATTTAGTTGAGCCTCTTGGATTTAATTTAGATGACAAGCAATTACGTCGAGCAGGAATGGATTATTGGGAAGAACTAGATGTTAAAGTTTGGCCAACCTTTGAATCTTTGAGATCAGTTGCTGGGGATAGATCTTCGTTTTGGTTCTTTACTACTAAGGCAGATAGTTCTTTTTGGGATATCAAATTTAGTCCTGGAGACTATCTTGTTTTTGGACGTGAAACGAAAGGATTGCCCTCCAGTTTGCTGGAGGAACAGAAATCAAATTGTTTAAGAATACCGATGGTCAACGGAGCAAGGAGTTTGAATTTGGCGACTGCGGTTGGAATTGGGGTGTACGGAGCACTTCGTTCATTTTTATAATTTTTTGATAAAAAGGTTATGAATTAATAACCTTTAATATTGTTTGTAAATGCTTGTGTTGCAGCGGAAAAAAGGGAATAGTTATTCTACTTTAAATTCCATATAATATTTAGAGTAGTGAAAGCTGGCCCTTAATGCCGTTAACTTCACATTAGGATTTCTTTCATTAGATATAAAAGAAATCTTAGCCCCACTATAACAATATACCCCACACTGGCATTATGCCGGAAATTAAACCAAACTACGGAATTAGTCGTATTGATCAGCCTGAAAAAAAGAACCACGGGTTCTATGTAAGGATTACGAATAAAAGAAAAACTTCTCAGAAGTTTTTTCCTGATAAATCATGCGGAGGTAAAGCAAAGGCCCAAAAAATGGCCAAATCTTACCGAGACAAGGTTTTCAATAAACTTCCAAAGGCCCGACAGGCAGCTGCGGCTTCTCGTCGGAAGAGGATAAAACAAAGTGGTATCACTGGAGTGACTCATGTCGTTTCTAAGAGTGCTGCTGGAAAGGTGTATGCTTATTGGCAAGCTGCCTGGACCGAAGGAACTAAACGTAAAACTTCCAAGTTTTCAGTTACCAAGAACGGAGATAAAAAAGCTCTTGATTTGGCAATGAAAGCAAAGCGAAAGGCGGACAGGAAGTAGTAGACCTTCCTTGACCATTCACTTTGTCCGAGTTTGAGTGGCAGTGTGGAGTTAATAGATTCAAAAGATTCTGATAAGGGAGCAAGCACTGTGCTACGTGCCGTTTCGTTGGTGCGTAGTTTTTGCGTGGGTTCTTCAGACATTGAAGTGCTTAGGGGAATGAGTTTGGAGATCAGCCGATCGGAGAGGTTATTTCTCTGCGGAGCTTCAGGTGCCGGGAAGAGTACGTTACTTTATACTTTAGCTGGCCTAGAACGCCCAGATTCAGGTTCGGTAGAGATTGACGGACAATCACTCTATTCTCTTTCTGCTGCACAACAGACAAAATTTCGCAATGAAAAGATTGGTTACGTTTTCCAGAATTATTTTTTGCTCCCTGATTTAACAGCTCTTGAGAATGTGAGTTTACCAGCGTTGATAAAGGGTTCCGAGAAAACCTTCCTAAGAGCAGCAGAACTTTTGGAGCAGGTTGGCCTTGGCGATCGTTTGAACCATCGACCGACCGAGCTTTCTGGCGGTGAACAGCAAAGAGTTGCTATTGCTCGTTCTCTCATTAACGATCCGCAAATATTATTTGCAGATGAGCCTACTGGGAACCTGGATTCTTCAACGGAGGGGGCGTTAATGGAAACGCTCATGGATTTGGTATCCGAAAAACAAAAAACTTTGATTGTTGTTACGCACGATTCTAAATTAGCTTCTCTTGGTGATCGACAATTGACGCTCGCCGATGGCCGAATCATAGCTTAAGGTGTAAAGTACTTGGGAAGATTTTATGCAAATTTATATCGACGGAGAATATTATAATAAGGAAGATGCCAAGATTTCGGTGTTTGATCACGGTCTTCTCTATGGTGATGGGATCTTTGAAGGGATTCGTTTTTATAACGATCGAGTTTTCAGGCTCTCAGAACACATAGACAGATTGTTCGTTTCGGCAAAGGCCATTCTCCTTGACATGGGAATGACTCATGAAGGATTTGAAAAGGCCATATGTGAAACAATACGTAAAAATGAATTACAGGATGGTTATGTTCGTTTGTTGGTGACAAGAGGCACGGGGACTCTTGGGCTGAGTCCGTTCGGATGCGAGAAAGCGACCATTATTATTATTGCTGATACAATTTCTTTATATCCTGAAGAAAAATATCAGGAAGGTCTAAAGCTGATCACATGTTCTACAAGACGCACAGCTCCTGCTGCACTTAGCCCTTGTGTGAAATCATTAAATTATTTGAATAATGTAATGGCTAAGGTTGAAGCGATCTTTGGAGACGCTGAGGAAGGATTAATGCTTAATGAACAGGGATTCATTGCTGAGTGCACTGGTGATAACATATTTGTTATTAAAGATGGAAAAATAATAACTCCACCAGCATCTTCCGGAGCATTGCCGGGAATTACGCGAGAGGTTATTTTTGAAATTGCTGATGAGTTTGGCATTGAATTAAAGGAGACGCAGATGACTCGTTATGATATTTACGCAGCGGATGAATGTTTTCTGACAGGAACTGCCGCCGAAGTTATTGCTGCTGTGACTCTAGACCGCCGCCCCATCGGGGACGGTAATCCTGGTCCGGTCACGGGCAGATTCATTTCTCGTTTCCGTGAGCGTGTTTCCCAAGAAGGAACACAGATTGGATAAAGAATCGGAAATATTTACTCTATTTATTAGTAGTGTAATAAATAAACATCTCAAAAATCTGCATTCTCCCATTGAGCGTTCTATATAGAAGAGTAGTATTAAATTAATGAATTGTGACGTTTGTCAGGAGAATGATGCGACAGTTTACTTGACGCAGATTGTTAAAGGTAAAATGCAGAAAGTGAATCTTTGTGAGGAATGTGCAAAACAAAAAGGAGTGACTGATCCAACCGGTTTTGCTCTTGCTGATGCCTTGTTGGGGATTGGTTCTGATGAAAAAATGGATGTGTCCGCAGATAGCCTTGAATGTGAATCTTGTGGATTTAGCCATGCTGAATTCAAGAAGACGGGAAGATTCGGATGCAGTGAATGTTATACAGTTTTTGGTTTTGGTTTAGAGAGTCTAGTTAAAGCAATGCATAAAGGCACACTCCATTTGGGCAAGGTCCCGTCAAGGTACCAGGTAACAAAAAAATATAATGATCAAATAACTGAACTGAAGGATCGTTTGAGAATAGCTATAGAGGATGAGAATTTTGAAGAGGCAGCCAGATTGCGTGATGAAATTAAACTGGCCGAAGCTGATTATATTACATCAAATGAAAGTGAAATAGAGTGACGATAATTATGTAGTCGCAAGGATCAATAACAGCATGATGCAGTTTAAAACAATTCTTAAAAATCCAGCTCAATGGATGCTCAGTAGTGGTCCTTACGGTGAGATCGTGATTAGTAGCCGGGTTCGCCTAGCTCGTAATTTGCGGGATATTTCATTTCCCGGTTGGGCAGTAGAAGAAGATCGAATAGAAGTCCTCAATCGAGTCAAGCCGGCAGTGGAAAATCTTAACGAAATGAGTGGAGCTTTTTCTTCTGATTTATCGAATTTAAAAGCAGTTAATAAACAGATCCTTGTTGAACGTCATCTAATTAGTCGTGAGCAGGCAGCAAAGGCTGCTGGTAGTGCAGCTATTATGAATCGCAAACAGACCTTGTGCGTGATGGTGAATGAAGAAGATCATCTCAGAATGCAATCAATTAAAGCAGGACTAAGTCTTAGTGATGCATATAAAATGATCGATGAAGTGGACACTAAACTAGAATCAACTCTAGACTACGCTTTTGATAATCAATATGGTTACCTGACCGCTTGCCCTACTAATCTTGGAACTGGAATGAGGGCCTCCGCGATGCTCCACCTTCCCGGACTGGTGCTTGCAGAGCAAATTAATAAGGTCATTAATGCTGTTAATAAGATAGGCCTAGCAGTGCGTGGTCTTTACGGTGAGGGAACGGAGGCCCTTGGCAATTTGTTTCAGATTTCAAATCAGCATACCCTTGGTGAACAGGAGAATGAAATTATTGCGAGATTGGAAAAAGTTATTAGGCAGATCATCAAACATGAAGAGAATGCTCGTGAAAAATTATATATTGAGAAACGAACGGTCCTAGATGATAAGATTGGTCGCTCTTATGCTATTCTTCGTTATGGACATATAATTTCTACTAAAGAGGCCCTTGATTTGCTGTCTATGCTTAGGGCTGGTGTTGATCTGGGTTATTTTTCTGATGATATTCGAGCCTTAATTGATGTTCTTTTTATGGAAATCCAACCTGCACATTTACAGTTTTTTGCGGATCGCAAGCTTGGTGCAGAGGAAAGAGACTGTTTACGCGCGGAAATAATGTGTGATAGGTTGAAAAGTCTGCCTGAGCCAAGTAAGTTCTCAAGTAATAAGTCAAATGAACAATCTTCCCAAGAAGATTAGTTTTAACTGAAAATGATGAATAACTTTACACCTCGGGCTCAGCAAGTTTTGGCATTAGCACGTAAAGAAGCTGATCGGTTCAACCACAATTATGTAGGAACTGAGCATCTTCTACTTGGCCTGATTAAACTGGGTCAGGGAGTAGCTGTTAATGTTCTTCAGAAAATGAGCTTAGATCTTGAAACGGTAAGAATGGAGGTCGAGAAACAAGTCGGATCTGGTCCAGAGACTAAGGCTCCTGGGAATATTCCTTACACTCCCAGAGTCAAGAAAGTTTTGGCTCTTGCCGGGAAAGAAGCAAAAGCACTCAACCATTCCTATGTTGGCACTGAGCACATCCTCCTGGGACTTCTTCGAGAAGGTGATGGAGTTGCGGCTAGGGTATTGAAAAACTTGGAGGTTGATATTGAACGGACCCGCAATGAAATCCTAAGAGAATTGGATCCTAATTTTAGTCCTGGTGATTTGGGTGGTGAGGATGAGGGAGTCTTTGAGGAAGCTGAAATTAGTGGCGGCGGCAAAGAGAGTAAGACTCCGGCCTTACGAGCTTTTGGTAGAGATCTAACGGAGTTAGCTCAAAAAGATGAATTAGATCCTGTGATTGGGCGTCTCGAGGAAATTGAGAGGGTAATACAGATTCTTTGTCGTCGAACAAAAAATAATCCAGTTCTGATAGGTGAAGCTGGAGTAGGAAAGACGGCTATCATTGAAGGTCTTGCACAAGAAATCATCGTTGGAAATGTTCCTGAACTTTTACGCGACAGGCGGGTCATTACACTTGATTTGGCATTAATGGTGGCTGGAACTAAGTATCGGGGACAGTTTGAGGAGAGGATCAAGGCTGTAATGGACGAGATTATTCGGGCCAAGAACGTGATTCTTTTTATCGACGAATTGCATACGATCGTTGGGGCCGGTTCGGCTGAAGGAGCAATGGATGCGTCCAACATAATTAAGCCTGCACTGAGTCGCGGTGAATTGCAGTGTGTCGGTGCGACAACTCTAAATGAATATAGAAAACATATCGAAAAAGATGCAGCATTGGAGCGCCGTTTCCAGACTGTGAAGGTTGATGAGCCGACCGTAGAAGATACCATAAAAATATTGCAGGGTCTGCAGCATAAGTATGAATTACATCATAAATCCAAATATTCAGATGAGGCGATTAATTCAGCGGTCATGCTTTCGGAGCGTTATTTGACTGGAAGATTTTTGCCTGACAAGGCCATTGACATTATGGATGAGGCCGGAGCCAAGGCCCGTATCGGAGCCATGACACGCCCTCCTAAGTTCAAGAAACTTGAGCAGTCCGTTGAAGATATTCGAAAAGAAAAAGAAGAAGCGATAGGTGATCAGGAATATGAAAAGGCTGCCGCCTTGCGCGATGAAGAAAAGCAAAAGAAAGCGCAGTTGGAGGAAATGCTTGAAGAGTGGCGATCTCAGAGTGAAGAGAAGACCATAGACGTTAATGAAGATGACATAATGGCTGTCGTCTCAAAATGGACTGGCATTCCTCTGCAACGGATGGAGGAGGCTGAGGCTGAGAAATTATTGAGGATGGAGGAAGACTTAAAAACGCATGTAATTGGACAGGATGAGGCAGTCACTGCTATTTCCAAAGCATTGAGAAGATCCAGGGCTGATCTGAAGGATCCGAGACGTCCAATAGGGTCATTTGTTTTCCTTGGTCCTACTGGCGTGGGCAAGACGTTTTTGGCACGCAATTTAGCGGAGTTTATGTTTGGTGATCCTGACGCTCTTATCCAAATTGATATGTCGGAGTACATGGAGAAATTTACTTCGAGCCGTTTGATTGGTTCGCCTCCAGGCTATGTTGGATATGAGGAAGGCGGGCAACTTTCCGAAGCTGTTCGGAGACGTCCTTATTCAGTTGTTCTATTTGATGAAATTGAAAAGGCTCATCCTGATGTCATGCATCTTTTATTACAAATTCTTGAAGAGGGTACCGTGACTGACAGCTTGGGGCGTAAGGTGGATTTTAGAAATACTATCATCATTATGACTTCTAATGCCGGTGCTGAACTCATTAAGAAGCAAACTGCGCTTGGATTTGGTGCGATAGATAACGAGTCAGCTGATTATGATGGAATGAAAGCAAAGATTCTTGAGGAGTCAAAGAAGGTTTTCAAGCCTGAGTTCCTCAATAGACTGGATGATCAGATTGTCTTCCATATGTTGGAAAAGAACGATTTGATTCAGATCGTTGATTTGGAAATTGCTAAAGTTTTTGATCGACTCAAGAACCGTGACATTAATGTTAAGATTAATGATAAGGCCAGAGACCTTCTTATTGAGAATGGTTATGATCCTGAGTATGGAGCAAGACCAATGAGGCGTTCAGTGGAGAAACATTTAGAGGATCCATTAGCAGAGCATTTGCTTCGTGGAGACGTGAAGGAAGGTGATCTTGTCACAGTGACTGTAGATAAGAAGGAAAAGTGTCTCAAATTTAAGGCTGAATCTGGTGAGCCTGTGGCTGAAAAGGCCTAGTTCTAATTCGATCTTAATTACTGATATTTTTATTGATAGTTAAAATTGCTGCTTTGAATGATAATATCATTGAACGTATCAGTTCGTAATGCGCATAGGATTTGTATCGACCCGTTTTCATGGTACTGATGGAGTTTCGTTGGAAGCTTCTAAATGGGCAAGGGTTCTTGAAGAGGAGTTAGACCATGAATGTTTCTGGTTTGCCGGAAAACTCGACACTCCAGAGCACTCTTCTAGCCTGTGTCCAAAGGCGTTCTTTGAAGACCCGTCTGTTATTTCTTTGCAGGAGAAACTCTTCAGTAATTTAAATTCCTGCCCAAAGGATCTTGATGATTCTGTGAATATTCTTGAGAGAGAAATTTATAATTCTTTGGAAAATTTTATCCGTGAACATTCAATAGATTTGGTCATTCCTCAGAATGTTTTAGCAATCCCTATGCACGTTCCGATGGGATTAGCAGTGACGAATTTAGCAGCTAATGGATTACCAATGGTGGCGCATCATCATGACTTTTATTGGGAAAGAGAACGTTTTCTGAAGGGTTGTGCTCAACATTATCTTGATTTCGCTTTCCCTCCGAAATTCAGCGAGGAATTTCAGCACGTAGTAATTAACTCACAGGCTAAAGAGTCTCTGATGGAAAGATTAGAACTGGAATCTACAGTCATTCCTAATGTATTTGATTTTGAGAACCCTCCGTCCAAGGAAGACGATTATGGAGATGATTTTCGTGATCAGTTTCAAATAGAATCTGATGAGATTCTTATTTTACAACCGACGAGGATCGTGCCCCGGAAAGGCATTGAATTGTCTATTGAATTGTGTTCCAGGATTCAGGAACGGACCAAAGAGAAGATCTGTTTGGTGGTTTCACATCTCGCTGGTGATGAGGGAATGGATTATTACTATCAACTCGTTGATCTGTCTGAGAAATTAAAAGTTAAAGTCATTTGGGCGGGGGAACGTGTCGGGGAATTTCGTGGTTTAAATAGTTCTGGCGAGAAATTATATAAGCTGTGGGACGTTTATCCCCATGCAGACTTCGTTACCTATCCGAGCCTTTATGAAGGGTTCGGTAATGCTTTGTTAGAAACTTTTTATTTTTCTAAGCCTGTTCTTGTGAATCGATATCCTGTATTTAAGGATGATATTGAGCCGTGCGGGTTCAAGGTAGTTAGTATGGACTCTGAGATCACGGATGAAGTTGTATCCGAAACGATTGATTTGATCTTGGATAAAGACCTTGCGCGTCAATGGACACAATTAAATTACGATTTGTGTATGGAGAACTTTTCCTACAAAGTTCTAAGGAATTCCCTTGAAAATATCCTGAATGAATTGATGACTAGTAATGACTGATTGCTACGCTTTGTCTTTACCTTGCATTTCAGTTTCATCGCCCCGGTCACGAATAATAATTTCACTGGGATGACCATTCGGAAGGGCCTTTAGACTCATGTTCAGATTATTGTCATGAGCAATGGCCCAAAGTAACTGGCGTCTTGTTATACCTATGCTGTCAATCGAAACTAACGGACTTTCTTTGGGCTTCTTAATGAAGTTGTATGAGAGTCCTATGAGTGGTGCATTGGTGAAGATCTCTTCTAGTGGAACCTCATTATAATAAACTCTTACTGGCGTATCCATCCACTTATTGTAAGGAGCGTGCCAACTGAACAGGAAATCCGCAGGGACTGCGGCCTTGGGCTCAACGAGTCCAGGCTTTGGTTTTGGATTAAAAATTGAGCAACTAACTAAAGCGATAGGGATTAAGGTTAGAAAGATAGCTCTAACAATTGACGCAGAGAGGTTATTTTTTGGAATGAACATTTTATAGGGGAATGAATAATATAGTGCAAAACGTATAGTTGCGACTTAAAATTTCAAAATTACATGAATCTCGTAATCTTACACTAATTCCTCGAAATTCTTTAATTTCGTAAGAATTATTTTCTTATAATGCTGCCTCTTCTTGAAATTCAGTCAAGCCCGTGGAACGATTCGCTTTTCCTTTAGTGGACCCATAAATGAAAAGACTTCACCTGCATGATACCCTTTCGAGGGACCGGTGTGAAATTTTCCCTGAGGACGGGAAAATTTTTAGGTTCTATTGCTGTGGGCCTACCGTCTATGGGCCGGCACATATAGGAAACTTCAGAGCCTTCCTCGTGCAGGATTTTTTACGTAGAGTTATAGAGCTTTCTGGTATCAAAACATTACATGTTAGAAATATTACTGATGTGGATGATAAGACGATCCGAGAAGCACGGAAGTCTGATCTATCATTGATTGATTTTACAGCCGAATGGACCAAGCGGTTTCATCAGGATGCCAAGGAATTAAACATGCTTGATCCGCACATTGAGCCGAGTGCGGTACAACATATTCCTGAGCAAATTCAACTCATTGAGAAATTAATAGAAAGTGGTAACGCTTACCCATCAGAAGATGGTTCAGTTTATTTTTCTGTAAGATCATATCCAGATTACGGAAAACTTACTCGCATCGATCAGCGTGATCTTATGGCGGGAGCCGGAGAAACTACTAATGATGCGGACGAGTACGACAAGGATAATGTTTGTGATTTTGTTTTGTGGAAAGCCAGGAAACCTGAGGACGGGGACAATTACTGGGACAGTCCCTGGGGTTCTGGTCGACCAGGTTGGCACTTGGAATGCAGTGCAATGGGGATGAAATATTTAGGAGAAAGCTTCGACCTTCATGCTGGCGGTGTGGATTTATGTTTCCCTCATCATGAAAATGAAATTGCCCAGAGTGAGGCATGTACCGGCAAAGACTTTGTCCGTCACTGGTTCCACAATGAACATCTAATGGTTGATGGTAGCAAGATGAGCAAGAGCTTAGGTAACTTGTATACCCTTGCAGATATTCATGACCGGGGATTTTCTGCCTCTGAGTTAAGATATTCTTTGCTCTCTGGTTCTTATCGAACCAAAATCAATTTCAGCTTTGATAGAATGAATGAAGCGAGAATTAATCTTAAGCGGATTGCCATTCTTGTCCGAGACCTTGGCGCTGACTTGCCTTCATATGAAGAGTTATGTGAGTTTGCTTCTTCCGAGGATATAGTTCCCGGTCCATTTGAATCGAGTTGGGATGCTTTGCTTGGGGATTTGAATGCACCCGCTGCCCTCGGTGAGTTATTTGTTGCAATTAAGCCTCTTGAAAAAGAGCTGGCAGAGGGGAACGTGACCGACGCTGATAAAAAAGCTGCCTTAAATGGCTTGGCCATGCTCATTCATGCCTTTGGCTGGGTTTTACCAGAACCTGAATCGATACAGGTTTCTCTAGATGTTCCTGACCATGTCAAGGACTTGGCAGAAAAAAGA
>JABSSR010000020.1 GCA_013213965.1 Verrucomicrobiales bacterium
CTCCTTCGCGGATAGCTCGAATCCAGTCGCACAATAGAGACACCATGGCTTTGCCACCATATCCTGTGGTATCCGTCGGGTGGGAGTTCGAAGGTCTCCTCCATGGCCATGAACTGCGGTTGGGGGCCATGGATCCTGAAGAGGGTTGCAGGCATCTTGATTCACTGATAAACGAACAGGGTACAAAATGCAGGAATCTACGAACACTAGTAACGGACACTTGGGTATTTGAACCCTTTGAAAATAATTGACTGAGCATTTTACCCTATTATAATAGGATAATAACTGAGTGAGACTACTCTCTCTAAAGTAATAATAAATTACTGTTGTATTAGATTTATTCTATCGATGATAAGCCTACAACATACTCGAAGAAATTTTCTTAAATCGAGTATTGGACTGGCTGGACTCTCTGTTCCGAGCTTACTTTCTTTAGTCTCTCGGGCAAGCACACAGGCACCGAAAGCCAAATCGTGCATTGTTCTATATACTTGGGGTGGGATGAGCCATTATGAGTCCTTTGACCCCAAGCCAAATGCCCCTTCTGATATCAGAGGTGAATTTAAGCCGATATCAACAGCAACTCCAGGCATTCAGTTCTGTGAACATCTTCCTCTCCTGGCAAAACATTCAGAAAAAATGGCCATTGTCCGATCCATTCATCATCGGCACGGCGGTCATCAACAAGGAATGTATGTTTCTCTGACCGGCCACGATCCTGAAGGCGGACTGAAGGCCAAGAAGCGTAATAACTGGCCATCCTTAACGTCAATGATCTCAAGGTTCAATGAACCGTTGGCCGGGACCCCAAAAGCAATCAAACTTCCATATTCGATGTATGATAATGGAACATTGATGGCAGGCGATTATGGCGGTTGGCTAGGCTCCGCTTATGATCCTGTAATTATGAAGACACCTGCCGGAGAACCCTTCCAAGGTGTGACCCGTTACACTGATAAGGCACTGAATCTCAAACTCAACGTCAAGAAAAACAGAATCAAGGAACGAAGCTCATTATTAAATGACCTAGACAATCAATTTGGGAGTAATAACGGTACCGGAACAGAGTATGATCAGCTCAATCGTTACCAACAAATGGCTGCTGACCTTCTCCTCGGATCTCCGGTTCATGATGCCTACGATTTAGAGAAAGAGGATCAGAGAGTAAGGGACATGTACGGAGACCACATCTGCGGGCAGACACTTCTCTTATCAAGGCGTTTAGTTGAGGCCGGCGTTCCGGTAGTCCAAGCCCTATGTTCCGCAGGAGACCTCGCTGGTGGAGGAGGAGATAATTGGGACACTCACAGGAACCATTTTCCAAAGATGAAGGACCGCTTATTGCCGGTCTTTGATCGATCAGTTTCCGCCCTTCTAACTGACCTCGAACAAAGAGGAATGCTAGATGAAACGCTAGTGGTATTCCTTACTGATTTTGGCCGTACTCCAAAGATTAATGGTAACGGTGGCCGAGACCATCATCCTGGAGTCTACTCAGTTGCCCTTGCGGGAGGTGGCATCCGCGGAGGACAAGTGTACGGGGCCAGTGATTCCAGAGGCGCTGAACCGGACTCAAATGCCTGCTCGCCCGCTGACTTCCATGCTACTGTATATGCTGCTCTCGGCATCGATCACAAGACCGTACTTCACGATCAGCAGGGCATGCCCTTTAATATCTGTGATGGGGAACCGTTACCACTGCTCTAGATCAGATCTAGCTCGCAAATTTTCCAGATTGAAAGGACTATCAATTCAATGATATCAATTGATTAATAATACCTAAAATGAATCCCTATCTCATTACAGTGACCACAGTAATCAATCTATTTCTGTTAAACCTGTGTTCGGCAGAAACGGTAAAGGAAATCAAAGATATTGAGTTTGCAAAAATTAAAGATCACAGCCTCAAATTGGATCTGTACCTTCCAGAAAAAGCTAAAGAATCAGCACTTGTCGTATGGATACACGGAGGCGGATGGCAGAAAGGCTCGAAGAATGACTGTAAGGTCAAATGGTTAACCGAGCACGGCTACAGTGTAGCCAGCATTTCCTATCGACTCAGCCAAATTGCTAAATTTCCAGCACAATTGCATGACTGTAAGGGTGCAATCCGTTGGTTACGTGCCAATTCCAGTAAGTACGGCTATAAGACCAACCACATTGTCGTCGCCGGATCCAGTGCAGGTGGACACTTGGCTGCTCTTATAGGAACGACTTCAGGCAATCAGCGACTTGAAGGGGACGTTGGTGGCAACTTAAACCAACGATCCTCCGTATCCGCCATCATTGATTATTACGGAGCAACTGATTTTATCCTCAGAAGCAAAACTCAACCTTCAAGAGCGAACGAGATCGGGTCCGTAGTCTACAATCTTCTTGGTGGAGGAGCTGATAAAAAAGTAGAACTTGCCAAGCTCGCATCAGCCGCGCACCACGTAACAAAAGATGATCCCCCCCTATTAATATTCCATGGTGACAAGGACAACACTGTCCTCATTGATCAGTCTGAAGCAATAACTAAGGTTTACAAAAGCAAGGGGCTCTCAGTTCAAATGAATGTTCTTTCTGGTAAAAAACATGGAGGAGCTGATTTTTATCAGGGTGAGAACAGACAACGAGTCCTTAAGTTCTTAGATAAAGTTCTAAGAGCCAAGTCCTAAGTAGAATAAGAAACTCTTATCTTTATTTCTTCTTTCCCCATCTTCCGTCCCATATCTTTTCCAAGTTGCTAACAATCTCTGGGTTCGTAGACGCAAGATTAATTGTCTCTGTCCTATTCTTAGCCAGATTATAGAGTGACCATGGCCGCTTTCCCTCCCTGACAATTTTAAAGTCACCCTTCACCACTGCATGGGTACCGGCATGATTAAAAATGTAAGCGTGGTCCCGGCTAACTGATTTCCCTTTGATGATAGGGAATAGTGACTTGCTTTCGTGAGATTCAATTTTCTTTCCCGATAGTTCCTCAGGATATTTGGCCTCTGCAAGCTCAATGCAAGTGGCCAGCATGTCTATCACATGGCCCCTTTGGTCAGTAATTGAACCTGGCTTTGTCTTGAGACCATCCGGCCAATGCATAATCGCTGGGGTACATGCACCTCCATTGTGCACATTCATTTTATAGCGACGCATTGGAGTGTTCTGTGCACTGGCCCAGTTATGTCCGACGCTGCCATAAGTGAGCGGCCCTCCCATCATCACATCGTACTTGTCCCCCACTGCCACTTCCTTGCCTTCTCTTTTGGCCTTGGCAAGAATATTATTAGCAGTGTTCCAACCGTTACCACCTAAGTGCTCGGGGCATGCTCCATTGTCATGGAAATAAATAATTAATGTATTTTTAAACTGATCGGTTCTTTTGAGCGCATCGACAATATTGCCAACGGCCTGATCCATATGGTCAACCATGGCGGCATAGATGGCTTGATTGCGAAATCTCCAAGGCTTATGATCAATAGTTTCCCAGTCCTTGACCACACTCTCCCTCTCAGGTAAGGGCCACTTTTCCTTATCAATGATACCCATTTTCAGCATTCTCTGATACCGGTCGTTACGTAATTTCTCCCAGCCCCCCTCATACATTTTTAAGTATTTCTGTATTGATTTCTCCGGAGCATGCATCGGCCAATGAGCTGCGGTGAAGGCCACGTACTGAAAAAAAGGTTTTTCTGATTTAGCAAAAGACTCAATTTGTCGAACCGCCTCAGTCCCAATTTTATCAGTGTAATAATAGTCCTTACCATCAGGCTCGGTCGGCTCAGTGTTTCGGGTCAATGTGTAAGGGTCCCAGAAAGATCCTGCCCCGGTCATGGTTCCATAGAAATCATCAAATCCTCTCTGAACTGGTCCGTCCTTCTTAGGATTCATTCCAAGGTGCCACTTCCCCACCATACCAGTCTGGTAACCTGATCCCTTGAGGATCTGAGGAATAATAACCTGTGAAGGAGTCAACCTGTTGCTGTATCTCCCACTCAACATAGTTGCTCTAGTGGGCCAGCACCGGGCAGTATTGTAGAACTCAGTGAATCTCAATCCAGTAGAAGCGAGCGAGTCAAGGTTAGGTGTATGAATCTCCCCACCAAAACAACCCAGGTCAGAAAAACCCATGTCATCTGTCAGGATAATCATGATGTTCGGCCGCTCAGAAGAGTTCGCATTAACATTTAAAAAAGCAATTATCGCTATCAGAATATTAAATTTAAATATTTTCATTTTTATCAATTGGTAATTCATATCGGATCAAAATTTCTTATCTTTGCCAATATAATTAAGCGCCAATAAAATCATACCTATAAAAATGAATACAATGGAAAATTTCATAAAACCATCTAGAGCAAATTCTTCGTCAGAATTGGAAATGACACCCACAAGCGCGTCTGGAATTCTTCGAAGAATTGGAGACGCAAAGCTCCAGGAGGCGCAATTCCTGAGCATTCCGAGAGACGAGTCACTTCACTCGAACATTGCGGTCACCGAGGCTGTCCGGGCCGGGATGGGCAGTTGGATTGTGGTCTCCGTGCTGGTGCTCGCTCCGGACCAGCCGACAAAGATGGCCCCGGCCTTCGGG
>JABSSR010000200.1 GCA_013213965.1 Verrucomicrobiales bacterium
CGGATTAGTAACCCAAACACCGCTACCATCATGAGCAACACTTGTTGCCATGTTCAATCCTTCAACGAAAATCTTATGCTTATCAAATTCACCATCACCATTAGTGTCTTCATGTATTGAAATTTTATCTTTACCAATGAATGGAGATCCTGATGGATATGGCGGAGGCGGAGGAATCTTATCATACGCGACTCTCCATACCTTGTCTCGACTAACTCGTTTAAGTCCGGCCGGATCTGGGTACTGGATATATTGAACTACCCACAACCTTCCTTTGGAATCAAAACTTAGGTGCAGAGGCTGCTTTATGATTGGTTCACATAAAACTAGATCCACAGTAAGATCGTCAGGGACTGATATGAGTCTTGTTGAATCCAGCGGGCTCATTGCGCCATCAATTTTTTCATGGGGCAAATGTTTACTTTTACTTATTTTCTTAATTCTTACTTGAGGATCCTTGGACAATGCCCATGACGCGGCGTTATCAAGCATCTTAACAAAATTTATATTAGAGAAATCATCTTTATGCCCAAGTGAAGTGTAAAAAGTTTTACCACCAAATATATTTCTATTCACCCATGCGACTGGTTGTTTGACATCGATCCCTACAGCTCTTCCAGTCATGAGCACGTGTGTATTTTTCTGCAATGGAACAACTTTATACAAAGATCCACCAGTGGAAAATTCCTCCACGATGACACCTTTCATAATTGGATGTTTTATATCCTCAGCCTTTGCAAAAGTTTTCTTATCACTGCCGTAATGACCGTGGTAATTCCCACCAAATACCTCAGAATCAAATAGCTCCCAAACTTCATGACCTTGGGGCAGTTTTTTATTACGCAAAGAAAAAGCATGACTAGAAGTTCTTATCCCAATGACAGGTTTAGCTGCCTTAATATAGTCTTTCACAGCCTTCAACTGAGCACTTGGCAAAGCTCTCCTGCGAACACTAATAAATAATAGATCAGTGTCACTTAGGGTTGAATTCAAACTTCCAAAATCATTTTCCCCGTCCTTCGCAAAGCGAAATTCAAGTCTATATTTGGAAGTAAGGTTTTTTTCGGCATAGGCCGGCAAAGTGACTCTAGTAAAATATTCCCTCTCCCCTATTAAAAATAATATTTTAGGCCTGTCATCAAATTTAAATTTCGTGAAGCTTTTGCCCAGTAAATCCTCACTTGATATCGTGGGGCAAACGTACTTTTCAATGTGCTTTACAATAAGATCGGTCCCCGCAAAGTGGCTCACGAAAGGCGGCATCTTTGGATTGTACATCGTATCAGTTAGATCTCTTACCAATACGACATTCTTTCCATTTTTGGCCAGTTGCCTCAGACCAAAAGGTCGGCCCAATACACACATGTTAGTGTGAACACCCAGAATCATTACGTTTTTAATTTTCTTACTCTCAAGAATGTTCCAGTTCTCCACCCCACTATCAGTAATATAGTCTTTATCATCATCGATATTTATTAAATCAATCTGTCTTTTCCACGGGGAACGAGGATTCCTACCAATTGATTTTAATTTCTCCTCCCACTGCTTGTGCTCTTCAGGATCATCGTCTTCACCGCCATACTATGATCGATCGGATAGCCGGCCTGCTCTTCTTCTTTGCTTATCCAATTCATCCAAGCGCTGATTCCGTCAGGCAAATTTGATGCTGGAGGCGCTTCCGTTGCTCTTGTTCTGGCAGGATTTGATTTATAAAAGTCGACGCATGATGATGGTGAATGGATCACTGTTCCCCCACTCGTTCTGACCTTATAAATAAACTTATCAATTCTTGGGGCTATTTCATTTACGCGTTTTACCGCATTATAACAATGATGCGAATCCCACATATCACATACTATCACTGCAGTCTCTGAGGGGGACCACTTTTCAACTCTTTCCCTGATCTCATTATTATCATCTGCATTTGTTATACGGTCTCTCAATTTAACATTGAAAGATTCAAGTGCGTTAAGCGTACAAATAGAAGAAATAAAAAATATCAAAAACCAGTGCATTAATGGACTCTATTACTTCTCGTTAATTCATAAAACAAAAAAAGCCTGACGGCATGAATACCGTCAGGCTTTGCACAAATTATTATAATCTTAAGCTATTTCCTGTGCATGGAAATCACTCCAATCTTCGAGATTGTTAAGGTTAATAGCATCAAGTATTGATCCATCATCCTCGATACCTGCACCACTAAGAATGCCTTGACGTGTACCGTCGTCATGATTGTAACCAACGATACTATCATTAAGTGCCGTAACAGCATCACCGTCAAGTGAACCGCCTTTTTGATCTAGAATCCACTTTTCAAGCTGAGGATAAGTTGGTTTACTATCCATAAAGCTCACGAAAGCTTCTTTATCAATCCCGATTCCATCGAGGACCATTTGATCATAACCAGCACCTATAGCTGGATACTCATCATGTAGTTTATCAGCTTTATCCAAAGATACTTTTTGCCAAAGCCGAGGTAGGTGAAGAACGCCAATAGGACCGGCAATGCCAGAACTTATTAATGGGATAATTTTACTCATATTTTTTTAAATATTTTAAGGTTAGCTTAAGAAATATCAGAACAGTCGCCAATCTGAAAGCTATTTTTTTTAAAATTTTACAAAATAACAGGTCTTAGGATGTCTCTATTTTTCTATTTTAAGCTTAAGATAACTACTAGTGGGCTTGGATTTAGCGTCAGCAGGAAAAGTTCGAACATGCATCATTTCTAAATACCAATCACCTTTATATTTCTGAACACTATCGACCTCAAAACTCTTCACTATTTGACTCTTTGCGTTATAACCATTCATTCTTACTAAAGCACCACTCCTCTGAGAGACCCAGGCATCAACGAAAGAATAACCGTTACTTGTATCAGGATTAGTGCATCTTATTTTCCAAGCCTTATCACCCTTTGCCTTTTCTACACCAATTATTTTAGGCCGCGGCCATTCTATGAACCTCATGGCCAGATCTTCATATGTAAGGTCAGTGCTTCGAATCCGCTCATTGAATCTTGTTAATTCTAGTTTCTTAGAAACTCCATTTTTAATTCTGGTTATCTCATACTGACGGTCAATTATCTCAAATTTAATAATTTCATCAACCTCCATCTCACTACGATTAGATTCAAAGAATTCCAATCGAATAAGTTTAGCACTGAGCGTTATGTTAAGAGGAATCAATTTGAACCCTATCTTCCTGGGCCGAATCTCACCTCTAAATGTTTGCGATTTATTCCCATATGATGACCTGACCGCAGCAAGTATATCAGCCGCACTCAAATTAGACTCATTGTTCTGAGATAGTAAAGTAGCCGACGACGTTACAAAAATATTGCACCAAATAATTAGATACAAAAGCTTAACCGAATTAATCATTAGATATGACCGCATATATATTCTTCTTTGACTCTCAAAATTAACAATTATTCAAATATATCATTACCTCATGCTGAAATTCCTGTAATTTGATAATTCATAAGAGAAATTCATGCCAACTAAGATCAAAACACAAGAATCAATAAATACGAAATAATTTAGCCCGTAGATGGAATCAGCAGACAAGTCAACCCCATAACCAATGCTAAAAGTAAATTTTAGTAAGTTTGGATATAGACGTTCTTTTTTCGGCAGTGTACAAATTAGGATTAAATATTTTTTTTTAGTGTTACCACATTGCACAAAACCAAATTTATCACATGAGCCTACGAGAGCATCTTCGTAAACTACTACCTGAAATCCTGCCACCTGCTCCGAAGAATGCTATTAAGGGAACGGAACTAATTGAACTCGTAAAGCTGAAGCTAGATCAGAAATATAGTGACGCCACACTTCGCTACCACTTCTCAATAATGTCATGCGATCCAAGTTCACCGATTGCTAAAGTTGAGCATGGTCAAGGTTACTACCTAAGAACAAACACTCTTAGCGCGATGAAGAGCGCGAGACACATGTTATCTCCTAGCCAAACGACGTTAGGTGACACGTTCGGTTACACAACTTCTAATGAAGCATTGTTACGCGCTAACAAATTTCGTTCAATAGTATCGCAATCAACCAAAACAGAAGGGAAAGTTCCATTCATACTTGAACACACATTTGGTGAAGAAGCCCAATATGAAGATTTATGGATATACCCCGACTTAATTTCTGTTTCTTGGAAGGTCGGCGTAAACCCATCACGTTCTGAACTAAATGAAGACATGCTTCATCTACAGAGAAGCTTCGGCTCTCAGCCTTTCACTCTAAAGAGCATGAAGATGAAACTTGAAATTCGCAACGATACCTATCGCGAAGACTTCTTTCAGTGCTTAAGTAATTCCCGCTGGGCTCTCTACGGCGAGCTACTAATTGCAGCACCAATAGAAGACGATAATCTCATCAACAATTTACGCTCCTTAGGTAATGAATTTGGCATAGGCATTACAAGTTATGGCCTGCCAAAGGAAGTCCTAGATGACCTGTCAGAGCCTGGAGCTATCCAACACTTTACGGAAAGAGAAATAGAAGGCCTCTTCAAACTCATAAATTATCAGAGGATTTCGGAATCGAGACCTAGAAATGAGCTTGCTTGGGAACAAGTGAACGAATTAAGGAATTCAAATGCGGAAATTGATTCAATGTTCAAGTGGCTCTCACGAAGCCTAGAAGAAGGTAAGGTAATGCCTTTCGAACGTAAA
>JABSSR010000201.1 GCA_013213965.1 Verrucomicrobiales bacterium
ACGTGTTGAGGCAGAAATTTGGCCGCATACAGCATATTCTCCTGGATTAGAAGGAATAGTATTTTTGAGTTCAGTAATTATTAGTGATTCCATGAATTCATACATTCAAAACACTCTGGAGCAGAAGAAACAGTATTTTCAATCGACATTTGTTAATAAAGGTTTAATATTTACCATAGCGAATGAAAGATTCGTATTAATTCTTCGTATATATATTATGGGCATTCAATGGTTTCAGGTATTTGTGTGTTTGGCTGGACTTTCAATTCCAGTCAGTGTTCTACTTTTTGCTGCCGCTGACACTGCAAGAGCGAAGAAAGAAAGCGGTGAACAAGAATAAGACTTTCACTGGTTCGAAATTAATAGATCAGTATTTTAAGGTGGGGAGTATTCTTTCGATCCATTGATTTTGGTTTTTTTTAAGCAATGGAAATTCCTGAGAAAGTGACCTGTGTTGATTGTGGGCGATTGGCTTATCAACTCACAATTGAACCTGAATTTGGTTTTTCTATTGGTGACTGGGTAGCGTATCGATGTTCAGGTTGCGGTGATCGATGGGACTTGGAGATAGGTGAGAATACTGATGAAAGTAGGGATACTAAAGATCAGTGAAAAGAGGAACCGGCTTGTGAAATCTCTTCATCCGTGGTTCATAGAGTGTGATGGCTTGCCATTTTCAGCTTCGTTCTAACTACCAGCCTTGCGGCGATCAGCAGCAGGCCATTGATAAATTAATAAAATCTTTAAGTGCTGATAATCAGCACCAGACCCTCCTGGGTGTGACGGGCTCCGGAAAGACATTCACGATTGCTAACGTCATTGCAGGCATGAGCAGACCCACTCTTGTCATGTCACACAATAAAACTCTCGCGGCCCAGCTTTATTCAGAATTCAAAAATTTTTTTCCAGCTAATGCGGTTGAGTATTTCGTATCTTATTTTGATTACTATCAACCTGAAGCATACATACCACGTAGTGACACTTATATAGAAAAGGACTCCTCAATTAATGACGAGATTGAACGTCTTCGTCTCTCGGCTATGGGATCCCTCTTGACCAGAGAAGATGTTATTGTCGTCGCAAGCGTTTCTTGTATTTATGGCTTGGGATCTCCCGATGATTACAAGGACATGATGTGCCCTGTTCATGCAGGGATGCAGATGGACAGGGACAAGTTTTTAACAAGGCTAGTTGATATGCTCTATGAGCGTAACGATGTTGCGTTCACTCGTGGTAAGTTTCGATCTCGTGGAGATGTAGTTGATGTCATACCCGCTTATTTGGAAAATGAAGCGATCAGAATAGAATTTTTTGGGGATGAGATTGATAGAATTTCCGCTTTTGATCCTATCAGCGGAAACATTATTTCCCGGCTAGAGAATTATAACTTTTATCCTGCCAAACAATTTGTAACACCGGCCGATAAGATGGCGCGTGCCATCAAAGAAATTCGTATTGAACTCGAAGAACAGGTAGCATTTTTTGAGAAGAATCAGAAATTTATTGAGGCACAGAGGATCCGGCAAAGAACTGAATATGACATCGAAATGATGCAGGAAATGGGTTTTTGCCAAGGAATAGAGAATTATTCAAGGCACTTAGGTTCAAGGGCGCCTGGGTCTCGGCCTTCTACATTGCTGGACTTCTTTCCTGAGGATTATTTGACCATTATTGATGAGTCACATGCCACAGTTCCTCAGGTAGGCGGAATGTATGAAGGTGATAAATCCCGAAAAACTAATCTTGTGGATTATGGATTCAGATTACCAAGTGCACTTGATAATAGGCCTTTAAAATTTGATGAATTCATGGACCTCACTAGTCAGCGTATCTATGTCAGTGCAACACCTGCAAGATTTGAGATTGAGAATAGTAAGGTTGGGAATTCGAAATACATACCCAAGCAGAAAAAGAAAAAAAGATCCGATGAGATTTTACCAAAGTTGGTTCCTCATATATCAGGTTCTTCTCAGAAAGTTGATAAATTTAATGTTAATGATTCTGGTCAGGATTTGATCGTTGAACAGATTATTCGACCGACTGGGTTGCTAGATCCTTTGGTTGAACTCAAGCCATTGAAAGGCCAGATAGATGAAACTATTGAATTGTGCCGCAGTGCTGCTGAGTTAGGGAACAGGGTCCTTGTAACCACACTCACAAAGAGAACGGCCGAGGATCTTACAGACTATTTACGTGACGTTGATCTGAGGGTCCGATATTTACACAGTGATATTGGAGCTATTGAGAGGGTAGAAATTCTAAGAGCACTGCGTGCTGGTGAATTTGATATTCTGGTAGGCATTAACCTTCTCAGAGAAGGGCTTGATCTTCCTGAGGTCGCGTTAGTTTGCATCTTGGATGCTGACAAGGAAGGTTATCTACGAAGTGAAACCTCATTGATTCAAACGGCCGGTCGGGCGGCCCGACATGTTGAAGGAAGGGTAGTGTTATTTTGCGATGAAATGACAAAGAGCATAGAAGGGCTTGTCAATATTACTGAATATAGGAGACGGATGCAGGTCGAATACAACGAAAAGAATGATATTATTCCTGAAAGTGTTCACCGTGCTGACCAGGAATCATTACATATGACTCTTGGTGGAACGAAGGTGTCTGCGGAAATATTGGCAGGTAACGACGATGATATTGACGTGGCTCAAGTGATAAGTGAATTGAAGGTTGAAATGCAGGAAGCGGCCTCAAAACTTGAATTTGAAAAGGCTGCACTGATCAGGGATCAGATCGATGAACTGAACCGACAATAATTTTTCATTAGAAGCCATATATCTTTGGTTTCACAATGCCTATCTTGAGGCTAATTTAAACTAATGAAAGGCATGCAGATCATTCCGGCCATTCTTTTGGCGACACAGTGTCTTGTAGTGTCAGCAGAGGAGACTTTTTTTTATGGATCCTGTGATGCTTCTGCTGCCGTTGCCTTAGATGAAAACACATTTGTTGTGGCTGATGATGAGGATAATATCCTCAGAATCTATTCATTGAAACGTCCTGGTATGCCTTTGACACAATATTCACTGGATGTTTTTCTTGGTGTCCAAGAGGAATCGCACCCTGAATCAGATATTGAGGCATGTACTCGTGTGGGGGATTTAATTTATTGGATAACTTCTCATAGTCGTAATAAGAAGGGGAAATGGAGGAACAGCAGATATCGTTTTTTTGCCACTAAGGTTATTCGTGAGGATGGAAAATTTTCTATCCAACCGGAAGGCATTGCTTTTGATAATTTGCTAGGCTCCTTGGCTTCCTGCCCTGATCTTGATTTGAAAGCCCGTGTTGGGATCATTGGAGAAGATTCTGGAAAGTCTCTGGCTCCTAAAGAGAATGGCTTGAATATTGAAGGTTTATCCACTAATGCCGATGGTAGCGTTCTTTACATTGGGCTGAGAAATCCGATACCTGAAAAGCAGGCCGTACTCATTCCTCTTAAAAATCCTAATGCAGTGATTCATGGTAAAGCGAAGCCAATGTTGGGGACACCAGTTCATCTCAAAGTTCAGAGCAGAGGTATTCGTTCTATTGAGTATTCAGCTTATCATCGGCGATATTTTTTAGTAGCAGGAGATCGATCTGATAAGTTGAGTTCTGTTCTTTATTCTTGGGATGGTGTTCCCGAAAGTGTTCCTAAAAAAATAAAATCTTTTATAAACCTGAACCCTGAAGCGATTGCTCCAATACCGGGTCATAATAAGATTCGAATCTTTAGTGATGATGGGACTGTCGCTCATCGAGTTATTCAGGAAGACTCATTTGATCAACTGGTAGACGGGAAATGTGCATGCAAGTCTCTTAAAGATCCTAAGAAAAAAAGGTTCAGGTCCCTGATCCTAGCCCTGAAGAAACAAATTAGTCGTTAAAAAAGACGGGGTAGAATTACATTTTTTGTTTCACATAAGTCGCTAATTTTGTATGATTTATAATTATGAAGGCGTTTCTTGCGTTACTATTATTTGTACTTCCTTCTTGTGTTGGAATTTCTGGATCTGGGCATGAACCTTTGTCTCGTACAAAGAGTGATCGTGGCATGCTTGTTCTGGATGGTCATGAGAGGGTAGCTGCTACACAAGAAAAGACTGAGACAAAGTCATTACCTTTCACATCGATTCCATGGAGCTGGTTTGATTAGCGAGAAGCCTTGAGGGTCTTCTTAATCACCTCTCCCCTGAACCATGCACCTATGAATTGTAGTTATTTGCTAATAAGGGGCTAGGATATACGTTATATTAAGAAGAAGCAGTTATTCGAATTGTTTTATTCGCCCAAAAATCATGTCTGAAGAAAGATCAAAGAGATTCCGTCCACCGGAACAGGATCTATCTAACGATTTTTTGGCAGAAGATGAAGTAGATGAAGTCAGCGAAGATTCACCTGAATCACAAAGAAAAAAATCTCAGACCTTTTCACTAGGAGTTGCTCTTTTCGTTCACGCAGTAATTTTTTCAATTTTGGCTTTCATTGTCATAGCGAATTTTGATTCAGAAGAAATCGAAATGGTTGTTGAGGCGAGCCCTTCAAATACTGATTTGGTTCCCGATAAGCGATCCTTTGCTAAAAAAATAACATTGGAAAAACCTGCTCCACCTTCAAGGAGAGCTGAGAAAACAATCACTGCAACGAACGCTTCATCTATAGTGATGCCAGAAATCAAAACCTTTTCAGATACACCTGCATTCGGTAATGATTTTGGAGATGGTTTTGGTATTGGAGGCTTCGGTGATGGTAGAGGAGGAGCAAAATTCTTTGGGACCAGTGGGGGCGGGAACCGCATAATTCTGGTCATTGATACTTCGACTAGTATGAATAAGAATTGTGGTCCTAATGGGATAAATGCTATCAGGCGGGAAATTGTCCGCACCCTAGCGGCTTTATCGCCAAATATTAGCTTTAATATTATTTGTTTTGGAAAAGATTGTGATGGCTTTGCACCACAGCCCGTAAAAGCAAATGCCGGTAACATTGCCCGGGCAAAATTTTGGATGAATGCCTATTTCATCAATAAAAGTGGAGGAGGAGCATTTGATCGGACCAGGACATCGGAGTGGGGTCCGAAAGGAACAGATAATAATGGGATTAAATATACGCCGATTTCACCAGGAGCAATAAAGGCCTTAGCGGGAACGAGTGGAGGTTCTCGGATGGACCTGGCTTTAATTGCAGCTTTCTTTCAGAAACCGAGTTCTGTATTTTTGATTGCTGATGGTGAACCAGGAACATCTATAAATGGACAAAAACTTAGCAACATTGCAATCGTGGATCTTATTCTCCAAGCAGCGAAAGGGATTTATAGTGGAAGCCGATTACCGAAAGTAAATTGCATTAGTGTTAAAGGCATTGGGCAAGCCATCCTTAAGGATATTGCGAGGCGATTTGGAGGTAACTATAAGGCCGTTGACCCGGCCAAGGTCTGAATCGTTATCAGAACTTATTCAGAAGCGAGTGACACTCTGATTAGTTCTGTATCATTCCTTATGAAACATGATTTCATAGCGTATGCAGGATGTGACCAGACGATTTTACGTTGTCTCATGTCGATACCGTTTGGTTCAATGACATGGGCACGGCTAATTTCTTTATACCCGGACGGTGACAGTTCTGCGATGGCTAGGTCACCAGTTTCACTGAAAAGGAAATATCGATCATCGTGAGGTGTAACAAAAACAGTCCCCCAACGGGAGGGTCTTTCCAAGCCAACTGGTTCAAGTGAATCCCATATTCTTTTTCCTGATTTTAGAGACAGGCACCGGAACTCTCCATAGCTGCAGGCTCCATAAATATGGTCCTTATTAATGACCGCTGTATTCATTATGCCGTGCAGGTGTTCTGTTCTTTTTTCACTGACTTTGGCTGTCTTCCAGATAATTTCTGGTTCTTTGTCAGCTGTAATTTTTAGAGCCATTGATCCATTGTAGAAGGATGATAAGAAAAGAATATCTCCCACAAGTTGAGGAGTGCTCACACTAAGACCAAAACGTAGTTCCCAAGGGATTGTCCATATTTTCTTTCCTGTATTGGGATCAAGGGCATTCACCGATTCGGGGGTCCAGACAATAAGAAATTCTTTACCCTTATGATCGACGATGACTGGTGGAGCATATCCAGGTTCTTTAGCGCTGAGGGACCGCCATTTTTCTTTACCGGTTAATTTGTCAAAAGCGACAGCGACAGATCCTTGACCTCCTGCAAGGCATATAAGTAGTTCACCATAAATCAAGGGACTGGCCGAAAATCCCCAAGTTGGTGTTTTTGTATTGAAAGTGGTATTAAAATTGGCGGTCCATATTGTGGAACCATCACTTATCTTTCTACAAAGTAGATTTCCTTCCGCTCCTAGTGTATAAATTCTTTCCTTTTCAATTAATGGGGTTGCTCTGGGGCCTGCAGAATAACTGATGGTATAATCACAATCATAAGACTTTGCCCAGATTAATTTACCACTCTTAGCGTCGATGCAGAGGAGCCTCTCGTTGCCAGGAATTTTGTCTCTTGCAAAAGGATTTTCGGGGGACTTTGCATTCTGACTGATTTCCCGATCCATTATAAAAACTTTACCTTTTGCAACGGCCGGGCCTGCATAGCCTCTATTAATTTTTGCTTTCCACAGTATTTTTGGGCCGCTTTCCGGAAATTTTTTGACTATGCCTTTTTCACGCCAGACACCGTCACGTTCGGGACCGAACCATCCAGGCCAGTCGTCCGCTTTTGTTATGCCGGACAAAGCAAGAAAAAGAATAAAAAGGGTCAGATGCATAGATTTTAGTTTATTTATTTGCAGTAAATGCAGAGATCTTTCAGGACAATAAGATTAAGCAACAACATCATGAATAACATTTCCGGCCACATCAGTTAATCTGAAACGCCTGCCGCTATGAAGGTAAGTGAGTCGTTTATGATCCATTCCTAACAAGTGAAGGATTGTCGCATGAATGTCATGAATTTCCACAGTGTCGACTGCAGCCTTGTGGCCAACCTCATCGGTTTCACCGTAAGATGTGCCTCCGCGGGCACCGCCTCCGGCAAACCAGTAGCAACCTGCGTGCGGGTTATGGTCGCGTCCCGTTGGTTTTCCTCCTGAGAGTTGAGAAACTGGGAGACGTCCAAATTCTCCTCCCCAAATTACCAGTGTTTCATCAAGCATTCCGCGTTGTTCTAGATCCGCAAGGAGTCCTGCAATGGGCTGGTCGGTTTCACCGGCGAACTGGGTATGATTTTTCTTGATATCTCCATGACCGTCCCAGCTACGTGCATTTTCCATTCCTCCTGAGTAAATCTGTACAAAGCGGACCCCACGTTCGACCATTCGTCGTGCCATGAGGCACTGGCGGGCAAAGTGTGCGCATCGTTTCTCACCGATCCCGTAAAGGGACTTGATGTGTTCGGGTTCATTGTCGATTTCGAAGCATTCCGGCGCTTCTTGCTGCATACGGTAGGCCAGTTCAAAGCTCTTGATGCGTGCGGTCAGCTCTGTTTCAGCTGGGTAACGTTTTTCGTGTGCTGCGTTGAGCTTACCTAAGAAATCAAGTTGCGCACGTTGTTGCTGATCACTTAGGCCAGCAATGCGTTTGAGGTTAGGGATTGGTTCTCCCTTTGAGCGGACCCAGGTTCCCTGAAACGCTCCTGGAAGAAAACCACTTCCCCAGTTCGCTGCATGGCCCTTAGGCAATCCGCGATTGAGCGGGTCTGACATTACCACGAAGGCAGGTAGGTTCTGGTTCTCTGTTCCCAGTCCATAAGTGACCCAACTTCCCACGCAAGGATTGCTCATGCGTGGAACTCCAGTGTTTGCCATGAACAGTGCAGGGCTGTGGTTGTTGGACTCAGTATGAAAGGATTTGATGAATGCCATCTTGTCGACGTGCTGAGATAGATGTGGAAAAATCGAAGATGCCCACATTCCGCTATTGCCGTATTGCTTGAACTCGAACGGCGACTTAAGTAGAGGACCGACTGCCTTGTCAAAGAAACCAGTCGTATTGTCAAAGCCCTCAAGTTTCTTGCCGTTGGCCTTTTCTAGTCCTGGCTTGTAGTCCCAAGTGTCGACATGACTTGGCCCACCGTTAATGAAGAGCCAAATCACGCGTTTTGCATTACCGAAGCCGTGTGGGTAACGTGAAGCCATTGGATTTGGTCCGATATTTGTGTTGGCTTCTCCTTCACCAGTCAGTAAAGAATTGAGAGCTAGCATGCCGATACCGCCTCCTGCACGCTGTAATAATTCGCGTCGTGTGAAGGCGTTCTCTATGCGTCCGCAATGGTTGTCTTTAATCATTCGATGTAGATGAATTCGTTAGCACTCATTAGCGCACCGCAAAAGTCGGAAAGCGCCTTGTCTTTGTCGTTGCTGTGTGATTTCTGCTGTTCTTCAATAAACGTTTCTGCCGCAGCAAGCTCGCCATCAGATGGGAGCCTTCCGTATGCTATTCGGTAAGCTTCTTTAATAGGATCAGATTTTGCTGAGATTCTTTTGGCGAAACCTTCTGCCATGCGTCGCATGTTAGGATCGTTGATGAAGATGAGTGCTTGGCTTGGAGTTGTTGTTACTGACCGCTTTCCTAAGCTTGTCAGTGAGTCAGGCCAGTCAAATGACTGCATGATTGGTACTAATTTACTGCGCTTGATCATGAAGTAGATACTGCGTCTTAGCATTTCTTCCTTTAGCGTTCCGGCGCCATACATTTTCTTATCCATCAGGTCACTTACTGCAAGCGTATTGTCACGGATAGCTTCCGCTTCGAGTCTTCGTGGCATACGTTTTGCTCGGTAAGTATCACTGTTTAGTATGGTTCGATGAATGTGTTTGAGGTTCCATTTCTTATCAATTAGCTCATGAGCAAGCCAGTCAAGTAGTTCAGGATTATTTGGTCTTTCTCCCTGAAATCCAAAGTCATTGGGGGTAGCGACGATGCCTTGGCCAAGATAGTGTTGCCAGATGCGATTGACAATCACTCGTGCAAGCAAGTGCCCTGCACCGTGTTCACTATCGGTGATCCAGTCTGCGATTGCACTGCGGCTTTTTTCTGGTCTAGGGACATCGCTCCGTGTAAGAACTTGGAGAAATCCTAGCTTAGCAACTTCGCCTTTTTGCCGAGTGTCACCTCGGTTGAGGAAGTGGGTCTGTTTGTAAAAGTTTGGGATGCTGCCGCTGCTGGTGTGGTGACGCATGGGTTTGACTTTGTTACCGTCACTGCAAACCATGACTTTAGTGATTGTCTTTTTTCGCTCAGATTCAAGTTTGGTAAGAGCACTATCGAGTTCGCGCCATTCTTTATCGAGCGGCTTATAGATTTCAAGTAGTTTAGCACGCAGTTTATTGTCGAATTTTCCCTTTGCTGCCTTAATAAGTTTATCAATCTGATTAGTTGCTAATTCTTCAGGACTGGTATTTTCTTTGCTAAATTTTAGTGTTGCTGAGTCATGCGTAGAGGATGATAAGCGCAATCTACCGATGTTGTGCCCGGTATTGTTCTCGAACTTCAGCACAAATACTAGATCCTCTCCAGTCTTGCAGTCTAAAGGATTGGTGATTTCGAATATAGCTGCATGGTCTTTACCGAACTGTGGATCAATTGCCCAGGCTGATTTTGGATTATCGTCAATTATTGCTGATACTGGTAAGTTATTTTGTTCAAAGGTTGCCCTTGGGTTGGCTAATTTAAGAGGCCGTCCGCCGCAGGTAACTTTGAAATTAGTCAGTGCAATATTACCGTTACTTGCCCGGCCCGGCCCGCCGCTTTTCATCGATTTGTGTGCTAGGGCTTCAAGGCGGAAGGCTCTTAGGTTGTCAGTTGGTGCCGCAGTAGTGAACGTGTAGGTATCAAACGCAGCATTCTTTCCACTGGCTAAATGTGACCCGTCGGGTTGAGCAGTGAAAGTTGCGCCGCCCTTTGAGATAAGTGATTTTGGGATAAGGAAGTTCCACTGAGGGTCCTTTGTTGAGGCCGTTTTAGCTTTCAGTCTTTCCTTGTTCCAGCTACGGAATGCTGTAATTAGTCCCTCATTCGCATAATCATCACGAGCAATTTTCGCTTTCTTTATTTTGTGTGTTAGCTCGTCGTTGCTTTTATTGTCAAGCGAACTCATATCAATGTCGATGTCACTACGTACCGTGGTCGTAAAGGCCGAAAGCATTCTATAATAATCTTTGGTAGGGATTGGGTCATATTTATGATCATGACATCTTGCGCAACCTATAGTTGTGGCCAGCATCGCACTGCCCATAGTTGCTAACATGTCATCCATAGCGTCATAGCGTACACGTTCAGCTTCGCTGATAGTGATCTGTGTTGGAAAGACGCCAGCCCCCAGGAATCCTGTTGCCATCATTGCCATTGGATTACTCGGAGCGAGCTCATCTCCGGCAATTTGCCAACGAACGAATTGGTCATAAGGCATATTTTCATTGAAGGCGCGAATGACAAAGTCCCTGTAATGGAACGCAAAATTACGGTTGTAGTCTTGTTCGAATCCGTGACTCTCGGCAAACCGAGCGATGTCCAGCCAGTGTCGGGCCCATCTCTCCCCGAACGGTTTGGATCCAAGTAACTGGTCGACTAGTTTGCTATGAGATTCTGGTGAATTATCGTTTTCGAACTGGTCAATTTCTTCTGGGGTTGGAGGAAGTCCAGTCAAATCAAAGTATAGCCGACGCGCCAGTGTTCTAGGCGATGCTAATTCGCCGGTCTTTAAGAAGTCATCAATTTTGGCTCCGGAAGGGAAGTCGGTTTTCAGTGGTGCGAATGCCCAATATGACCTGTCCTCATCAGTGACTTCCATCGGCCCCTCATTTTGATTTGTAACATTATCGAGGAGAGGTTTGTCATATGCTGCACCTAAATCTATCCATTTTTCGATCTTTGCTATTAAGGGATCAGGAAGTTTAGATTCTTTCGAAGGCATAAAAGGTTCCTCTGTGTGTCGCAAGTACGTTATGATAGGGCTTTTATTGGACTCTCCTACAATGACCGCAACTCCCTGATCTCCGCCTGATAATAGCCCTTCCCGAGTTGTCAGATTAAATTCGGAACGTGTCTTTTTGCCGCCATGACATTTCACACAGCGATCGATCAGAATTCCTCTAACTTCATTACTAAAGAGTTTCTGACTGGCAGCCATTTTTGAGACATGATCTTGTTCATTTCCCACAGCATATGACATCAGTGCGGTGATCAATGTGAAGAGCGTGAAAGAATTTTTCATTTAGCGGTTAGGGCAATATTTTGTGCGTTTCTGACTGGGAAGGTCAAGAAAACTATGACTTTTACATGCTTATTCTATTGTTAGTTAATTGTCATTACTTCAAGTGCATCGTATCTGACTTAATCCTTAATTTTGGTGATTTTTGAGCCAATTGATCGATTTCATTAGCCTTTAACCTGACCGAGATAATATATGGTTGCTCGCCTTCTTGCCAATGCCCATAGGTCGTGGTTAGGATGGTGCCATCCTCAAGTAATTCCACACCAGGATAGGTTGTGTCCCACCCCTTTTTATTATCAGCTATTCGAATTACGTACTGGCCCGGATCCCCATTGACAATGTTTTGATATTTTCCGATCCATGCCGCCCAGTCTCCCTCATATGGGATCGGACTATTGCTGACTCCTAACTTAGACCCGATCGCTGTGCGGCACCGGAAGGAAATGAAGAGTCTTCCGTCAGGGAGATATTTTGCTGTGTGACGATCACCGGTCAGCGTGATTGATAGTTCGCGCGGTTCTGTCCAGCTTGCCCCTTCATTTTCAGAAAAAATGACATACGAATTTTCACGCCGTGAATTTTCACGTAATAAGACTGCAATCTGTTTGCCGTCAGGAGAACGTATTGAACCTGGCTCGCAGAGGTGAATTCTTGTTGATGAATATATAGTTTCTGGTTTCCCCCATGTCATTCCTCCATCCACTGAAAGCGAACTGTATAATGTAAATCTTGTAGGTGATGTTCGTTTGGACTTATTTGAAATGAAGCGACCGTCATCATGGAAAAGAGCACGGTAATGACCTGGTTTTCCTTTTACAGAGATCATGGTTCCCATTGCAACGATCCCTCCGAATTCACCTATGGGCTTTAGTCCGGTCCAGTTTTTTCCTTCATCATTGCTAACTGCCATACGTATGGGGTAAAGACCAGAGAACATAATGATACGATCATTGCCTTCCTTATCAGTGACTTGAAATAATGTCGGAACCTCTTTTGAGCTAGCCCAATTATCAGGGGTCGGTAAACGACTGCTCCATGTTTTTCCTGCATCATTGCTTCTTTTATATACGATAGGCCCTCGACCATGACCCTTCGGATAAACGCAAAGAACGGTCTTTCCATCATTGAGCAGAGTCGTTGTGGGGTGGCCTAAGTATTGACCCTTTTCCCTGTCCACTATTACCTGACGATCTGTTTCTTCTGCCAAATCAATGTAGGGAATTTCTTTGGCAGTAACCTTAAGGTTCAAAAAAAAGAGTATGATCAAAATGCGCATAGGATAAGTTTGAAGTTTTTTGTTCATTGGACAAGAGCAGTTCCTCTAAATTTCAAAGGGCCATAATGGCTCTACCGAATGACAAAAATTACCAAATAAGGGACATTATGACGCATATAGGTTCAGAAAAAATTACCGATATTAATTTGTAACACGTTTATAATAAGCACATAGTGATGTTATATGCACTAATTGGCATGCTTTGAGCTTAATAATAGGACAGAATCCTAAAATGGTTTCAAAACTAACATAAAATACAAATTAATCTAAGGAGGAATAATTATGACAAATCTTATTAATTGGAATCCGTTCCGAGAATTGAATCACGTTACCAATCACCTTTCTGATCTTGTCTACAATGGTGGACGTCCATTGGTCGATAATGAGGATAGTGGTGGAAACTTCCAGGTGGATTGGATTCCGGCTGTGAATATTACTGAAATCGAGTCTGGATATAGAATTGATGCTGAAGTTCCTGGAGTGCAAAGGGAAGATGTTCAGGTAACTGTTGAGAATGGTAAATTAACCATTCAAGGTGATCGGAAATTTGAAAGATCAGAGGAAAATGACAAGGTTCATCGCGTCGAACGCTCGGAGGGAACTTTTCGAAGATATTTCCGGGTCCCTGCAGACGCTGATTCTGATTCCGTCAAAGCTGAATTTAAAGATGGGGTACTGAGTGTTTTACTTCCTAAATCCGAGTCCTCTAAATTAAAACAGATTAAAGTAGAGGTTTCATAAATCAGATTCATATTTAAAGATATTAATTAACATTGCCCCGTTCCTGGCCTTGAATTGCTAGGAGCGGGGCATTTTTTTTAAGATTTTATGATAATATAGATAGTATCTAAACATGAACAAATAGCCTAATTTGATACTTTCTTATTGTTGTTTCTTAGATCAATTACGTTAAAATTTAATTTCATGGGTATCCATTAAAATGATGACCGAAGAAATTATTCCAGCTGTTCAGATAGACAATCTGACCAAGATATTTCCGGTTCCTTTTCGTAAAGAAAAGGTGATTGCAGTTGATGACTTGTCATTGTGCGTTGAGGCGGGAGAAGTTTATGGCTTGATTGGTCCGAACGGATCAGGCAAGAGCACTACAATGAAAGTTTTGCTAGGACTGATATCTGCAACATCAGGTAAATCTGCAGTTTTTGGACTGGCTAGTAGTGAGACAGCTAGCAGAGGTTCGGTTGGATTCCTGCCTGAAAATCCATACTTCTATAAATATCTTACAGGTGCAGAGACACTTTCCTTTTATGGAAAACTTTGCGGACTCTCCCGTCGCCAAATTAAAGAAAGGACATCTGAATTGCTTTCACTGGTTGATTTGGAAAATGCAAAGGACCGGCGTCTCGGAGGTTATTCGAAAGGCATGCTCCAAAGGATTGGTCTGGCGCAGGCCTTGGTCGGAGACCCAAGACTAGTGGTACTTGATGAGCCTACTGCCGGTGTTGATCCTGCAGGTTCGCGCAAGATTCGTGATCTGATCATAGAATTTAAGGAACGTGGTATCTCGGTCATCCTTTCTTCTCACTTGCTTGAACAGGTTCAGGAAGTTTGCGATAGGGTAGGCATTATTTTTCAGGGTAAACTTGTGAAGGAGGGGAAATTAGAAGAACTCATAGAGATTGAGAACCAGACCGAGATAGTATTGGAGGATGCAGATTCTAAGATTTTAGATAAAATAAAAAATTTGGTTGAAACTAGTGAAGCGACCAGATTGCTCCGTTCAGGTAAACCTAAAACAACTCTGGAAAGGCTCTTTCTAAAAGAGACCGGAGCAGAATCAGAAGACGTTAGGAAAGACGCATGAGTGTTGATAAAGTTAAGACTGTGAAGGAGGAACTTGTTTTACCACACAAGCTGTTTTCTTTATCTCGTGTCTGGGCAATAGCACTGAATACGTTCACTCAGCTAGTGCGCATGAAGGTATTCTATTTCATGCTGATTTTCAGTGTATTGATTATAGGTGCGAATTTTCTTTTCCTCAATTTTACTTTTGAGCAAGAGCTCAAGATTTTAAAGGATGTTTCGTTTGGTTCAATGACATTATTTGCGAGTATCTTTTCTATTGTTGGAACGGCATTACTTATTCCAAAAGACATAGAAGATCGGACCCTGTACACCATACTTACAAAGCCCGTGCCGAGGTTTGAGTATTTAGTTGGCAAACTTATTGGCATCATTCTTCTCGTTGCCGTGAGCCTTATCCTCATGTCTTCTCTTTTCTTTACCGTTCTTTATTTTCGTCAGCATGGCATTCTGGCTGAAGAAATAAAGATGATCCGGGGCGGAGCGACTGATGCCCAGAAAGAATATTTGAAGGAAACTATCTTTGCTCAGGGAGTGCGCCCCGAACTCATTCTTGGCGTTTTGGCTGTTTTTTTGAAGGCCGCTGTCGCGGCAGGCGTTGCGCTTGTGGTTTCTACGTTTGCAAGTTCAACACTTTTCACGATCATTGTTAGTTTGGTTGTTTATTTCATTGGGCATGCTCAGTCCTTGGCCTTAGAGTATTATTTTCCAGAGGGCCAGATGCATGGAGCCGTGCAAAGGTTCATTGCCGGGATCGTTGCAGTTATTTTTCCTAATCTACAAATGTTCAATATTTTTGATGGGATCATAACTGGGCAGTCCGTTTCCACTGCGCTAATGTTTAGGTTAATTGGTCTGACTGGTTTTTACTTAACCATCTACAGCATGATCAGCTGGATACTATTCGCGAAGAAAGAGCTTTGAGTATTATTACAAAATTACAGTCGTATCCTTATCGGCGCATTCTCCTGTCTTTAATTATATTAATTGGCTTTGGCTTTGTTCGTATTCCTATAGAAATGAACACAGAACAACTGCGGAAGAAAGAGGGGTTTCGTGATTGGTCTCCTAGTATGTCCGCGAGAGAACAACTAACGCAGGCCAGTTTTGTTGGTTCAATTGGAGGCTTTCGTTCGCTCATTGCCAGCATTTATGATTTGAGAGCTCATCAGGCATTCCGCGATAAGGACTGGGCATCTGTTGAAAAATTTCGCAGCATTACTACTTCCCTGCAGCCACGATTTGCGAAGCACTGGGATCTGGCCGCTTGGGACATGGCATGGAATGCCTACGCTTATTATAGGAACAAATCTGAGTGGACTGAAGACGCTGTTGAGAGTTGGCAAATGAAAAATATTATAATGCCTAGATATCTTGAGAAGGGTCTTGAGCTTGCAAAGCAAGGTGCTGAATGGATTCCAGAAAGTTATCGTTTGGCTATGGTCGTTGCTGACATTTATTCTCAAAAGTATGATAACCCTGAGCTCGCTGCTCAATGGTATCTAAAGTCTTCCATAGTTGATGATGCTCCGCCCTATGTTTTTCGAGCTTACGCGACCCATCTGGCAAGATGTGAAGGTAAGGAAGAAGAGGCTTATGAGGTAACCTCTTCATTATATCGTAGTACGAGATTTGGGGTGAGGGCACTCACGTTAACTGTCCGCAGAGACATGGAGAGGTTAGAGGATCATATTGCGTTGAAGGCAGCAAATGAAATGTCACTTGAACAACTCGAAAATGCAGTTCTTGCAAATGGGTCGACTTATTTGGATTACGCTAAATTAGGAATGCATTTACTTGAGGTGAAAAAAGATTTAAAGGCGGCCTTAGCAGTTTACCGCGAAATTGTTAATGATAAGAACGCGCCTCTTTTTTACAGTCGTAAGTTATTGATGTTATTGGCAACAAATCCTGTAAACCAAGAGCAGACATATGAAGCATTAAAAAAACTTCTGAAAAAATCTCCAGAAATATTTAGACGTCAGGACTTAATTGAATTTACAAAGTTGGAGACGAGTTTGGGTGCTTCTAAGAATAACAGGAAAAAGTAAATAATTATTCCAACTTCCATAAATTGACTAAAATCTTATCTCAAAGAATTCACTCATTAAGTACAAACTTATCCCATCGTTTTAGCCACTCATCAGCCTTTTTGGTTTTAGTATCTCCTTGAAAAACAGGGTTTGAGATAATTTCAGACCTATAACTTTTAAGATGTTCTCTTGATGTCACGGCGAGTACAGAACGTAGAACCCTTTCGTTCATGGGAAATCTTGAAATGCATTTTAAAATCAAACCCTTACTTTCTTGAGATTTATTCTGACCGACAGCCAAAATGATGTGTGCAATGACTATAGAGCTAGCTTCATCAATAAAAGTTTCAATATAGGAATATTCAGACGGCGACCAATTGATTGTACGCAAAGAAGCTGAGACTACTCGTTCATCTGCATCTTTCAAGGCCGCTAATGCAACTTCGTTCTCTAGTCTAGATAATCCTCTCAATGTCCATAAAGCATGAAGACGGGCAAGAGGATCAGGATCACTCATTACTATTTTTTCTAGAAAAGGAACTAATTTAACCAGTCTCCGGTTTACGATTATGCTTTGCGCCATATCTCTCCACCAGCCATTAGGATGTTTCAGAGAAGCCACTAGACGCTCAGGATCGGCGTCTAAAAGATTAGGCTTTTCCCCTGGCGAAAATCCATCTCTCGTAACCCTATAAATCCTTCCTCGCCCAATATTTTTATCATACTTAGATTTTAGAATCTCTTGCTTAAGGTATGGCGTCATAAAGCTTTTTTCCTGAATAACACCCCTATACATATCCACAACATAAAGACAACCATCAGGGCCCGTATAAGTATTTACAGGCCGAAAATTACCATCACTTGAAGTGATAAACTCACCAATACTATTTTCATATAGATTAGATAATTCTAGGTGACCGGAATCCAAATATTTAACTTTTGATCTTCTTACGAGGCGGCCTACCGGCTCACAAACAAAATAATCACCATTAACATCTTCTCCGAGCCGATCACCGCGGAAGAAACTTTGCCCACAGGCAGAGGTAAAACTGCGCAATGTACCATCGCTACTCCGAGATGCGCCTACTCCACTCTGCAAATCAGCAGTCGTCATCGCGGGCCAGACTTCATTATATTTTCCCACTTTTAGTACAGCCCCGGTGATTAACTTTTCAGGACCTTTATTTCTTCCTGAAACAAGGTATTCGGGTGAAATGAAAAATCCCATCGCAGGAATACTGTTCGTTGAAAACAAAAAACGTCCTTCATCATTGCGAGCCAATCCCCATTGCCCAACTCTTGGTACTTTTTCATGCCTGAATTTTCCACCTTGAAATTGATAACGTCGGCCATGCTGAGAAACATACACCCAATTATCAATTCCAAGAATTAGCCCGTTAGCCTTATGCTCGACGTTACTCTCTCGTAAAGAAAACTTATCATAGACTTTGTCTTTAGTATCAGATTTACCGTCATTATCGGTATCTCGGCAATACCACAAATCTGACGGCTCACCAACGAGCAAACCATTACCAACATAAAGAACTGCCCTTGGTTCAACTAAACGATCAAGAAAAACACTATGCTTATCAAAATTACCATCGCCATCGGTATCCTCCAAAAGACTAATCCGACCAACTGGGTCTTTTGCACCGGTTCCATCCATACTTTGCATATATCCGCGCATTTCTACAACGTACATTCTCCCGTTCCCATCCCATGTAAGAGCAACTGGTTCACTTATTTGAGGCTCAGAAGCTACGAGCTCTAATGAAAAACCTTTAGGAAGATTAATTAGCTTCATAGAATCGCTTGGATTTAATGGAGCTGTGTTTGGTTTTTGTATTACTTTCCTATCCGGTTCTCCTTGAATGGATGACAAGAACGATTGCAGTAATATACTGAGAAATAATAAAAAATTTAACGGCTTCGATAATTTCGTCTGATAAATGAAACGGCAATCAATCATGAGGCAAAAAAGTGTTACTTGCTTGTTTAGAACCAGTCAAGTTCGTGGAATTTGCATTAACTAAAGAATTGCATAATAGCTTATGATCTCTTAGCTGATATGCAGATGTTTGAAAGACAAATACTCATTAACGTGAGTTAGGGCAACTCGACAACACTAATTAAATCTCCTAATCTTTTAGATTACGTAAATGAAATTTGCAATTTTTGGTGATATACATGCTAACCTTGAAGCACTAAATGCTGTATTAGAGGATGCAAATGAGAACGATTGCAGCCATTTTGTCTGCATAGGTGATATTGTAGGTTACAATGCAAACCCCAAAGAATGCTTGGCCGCTGTCAAAGGACTCGATTGTCCCGTTGTTAAGGGCAATCATGATGAAATGGTTGCATCGGATATCGAACTTGTTGGACTAAACCCTCTTGCCGAACAGTCCATGACTTGGACTCGGGAGAATTTAACGCAAGAAGATAAGACATATCTTATTAATCTTAAACTGGTTCGTCAGGTAAGAGATTTTACTATCGTACATGCTACGCTGGATTCGCCTGAAGGATGGGGATACGTAACGAGTAAGTTTCATGCGTTAGAGAGTTTTGGATATCAGTACACTCCTGTCTGTTTTATAGGGCATACTCATGTACCTGCATTTTATATTAAAACCTCCAGTGTGGAGGAATTAGGGGGACGAGTGTTAGATATAGAGAATGGAAAAAAATATTTAATTAATGTCGGGAGCGTTGGGCAACCGCGTGATGGAGACCCTAGAGCTTCATATTGTATTTATGATCTTGGAGGGCAGCGCATTTTAAACCGAAGAGTAGAATACGATATTAAATCAGCTCAACGCAAGATCATCGATGCTGGTTTATCTGATAAGCTGGCTGATAGATTGAGCCACGGTAAGTGACCAATCATTTTTGTTTTAAGATTATAAATGATTTAATCTCAACTAGAGGAACAGCGTTAGGGAAAGGAATCTTTTATTACTTTCATAAACCCAAAACTTTTCCCGTTAACGTTCCTAATTCGCGGCGCAAAGGTTTTATTGACCGTCTTTCGTAGGGATGATTGCGATTACTAAGGAAGATCAGAAAGCTCTTACTTTTTGGATGTATCCAGACCGAGCCGCCGGTCCATCCCGTGTGCCCAAATGATTCACCCATTGGAAACCCTTCTCCTCTCGGACTGGAATAGATTGAATCAATGTCCCATCCGATTCCACGTTTCACCTTTTGACTCAGTTTGGTAGTTTGGTTACGGGACATCAATGCTACTGATTCTTTTTTTAGGATTCTTACATTCCCAAGTTTTCCCTCACTAATGATCATTCGGCAAAAAAGAGCCACATCAGGAGCGGTTGTGAATAGTCCGGCATGACCGGCGACCCCTCCCATGGCCCTTGCGGCCGGGTCGTGTACAACGCCATGAATAAGAACATTTCCTTTCCGCGTTGTTGGTGCGATTCTTGGAAGTAGATCTCTGGACGGTTTAAAATTTGTATCTACCATTTTTAATGGTTGAAAGATCTTTTCTTTGGAAAATCTATCCAGTCTCTTACCTGAGACGCGCCTTACTATTTCTCCTAACAAGATGAAGTTAATGTCGCTGTAACGAAATTTTTTACCCGGCAACTCAACAAGTTTTTGAGAAATTCCTAGCTTTATCGCCTTATCATAACCCTTCCACGCTGGCTTTTTTGGAAGGATGGGGCGAAGCCCTGAGGTATGCGTTAAGAGTTGCTTGATAGTGACTTTGTTTTTATTTCCTCCATTAAATTCTGGGAGGTGTTTCCGGACCGGGTCATCAAGTGCAATGCGGCCCTGTTCAATCAGGATCATGATGGAGGGGGCAGTCGCCATGACTTTGGTCAAGGAGGCGGCATCAAAGATGCTGGTTTTTGTCATCTTTTTTTTAACTGGGAAGAGACTCTGATTACCGTAGGCTTTGTGATATTTATTACCTTCCTTTTCTAGCCAAATAACTCCACCAGGGATTTTTGATTTATTGACCGCTTCATTGAGTACTGAATCAATCGATTGCAGCATTTCAGTTGAAGCAGGAAGATTAATTTCAACTGCATTTGCCGCAGCAATGACTAATGGGAATATCAGGAGATGAATTAATCTTTCCATTTAGTACATAGCGACCGTTCAAAATATCTAATCCGATCAAAGAGAAACCCTCACCTTAAGATGAGGGTTTCTCAAAGAAATATAGTTTAATTTTTATCCTATCGAATTAGTTAATAAAAACAGAATGATGAGTTAAGGAGCTTCTTCTGGGATTGGGGCAGGAATCAATTCATCTTCTTCAACTGCCGTGTCCGCAGGGACGATCTCTTCACTCTCACCCCCGTTAGCACCCCATTTTTCAATTATAGGATTTAGTTCTTCCATCCTCTCACCAAATGATTGGAACGCAGGTGTTAGGATCTTACCTACTTCTTCATCCCCAAGTAAAAATCCAAGGACAGGTTGCATTTTTTCTTGGAGTTTTTTTTCTGTTTCAGAGAACAATTCGCTGAACTCCTCAATCTGTTTACCAGTCGGCGCCCCGATCTTTTCCATCTTAGAGGCAAGAGCTTCGAAATCGGTTGCTATGTAATCAAATTTAGCAGCAGCAGCTTCGGCACTTTCTTTATCTCTGATCGTTGAAACTGTATCAGCAAAAGATGACATCATACTCATTAAATTAGTTGCCAGTTCTTTACGTGTTTTGGCTTCTGCGCTCGTTTCTTCTGGCTCTGGCTCAGGCTCTGGCTCTGGCTCTGGCTCCGGTTCTG
>JABSSR010000202.1 GCA_013213965.1 Verrucomicrobiales bacterium
CACTGGCGCTTTTGTCTTGGTTAGGTATATATCAGATCCTCTTTCGGCTTCAGGCATAGAGCAATTTAAGTATAGAGCAAGAGTCCGTAATGGAAAATATTCAGCACCTGCCACTGTTCGAATAAATGTTCTTAATGATCCTTTAAGATTGAAGATTCCGAAGGTTCTTGATTTTGGAGAAGTCGTAGTCAGTCAGAGTCGTACACTTGAATTACAGATGTCAAATGTGTCGAAATATGCATTCAATGGATCCTTGATATTGCCTAATGAATTTACGTTGGAGAGTAGGAAGGCTGATATTAATCTTGGTCCTAAGCAAAGTGCTACATTCAGAGTTAAATACACACCTAAGGAGGTTTCAGGGTCTTTTCAGCGAAAGTTATCTTTTAATGGTGGGGGAGTTTCTTTGTCATTGCTTTTGCGTGGCTCATCTATTTCCCCATTTAAAATTAGAAACAAAAAGATAGTCTTGAATTACTCTGAAGAAACTTCGGTGCGTTCTGCTGATGTTATTATTGAGAATGTTTCAGAGTCAGAAATTAATCTTCAGCCGACAGATACAAAGGGCGGTTTTGTTGTTCGTCCTAAAAATATAATGATTGGCCCCGGGCAAGTTAAGAAAGTTACCGTTGAGGCATCTGACAAGAATCATTCAAGTAGTAGTGGATTCATTAACCTGCGATCGCACGTGGACACTCAACAAATAGTAGTAAAATCACCGCCTTTGCCACCGCGAGTAATTGTTAATGGTGGTAAAAATACCATTGAATTAAGTTCAGTTCAGGGAGTCCCCATAAAGTTTAAATTACCAGTTGAAAATGAGGGAGGGGGAACAGTTGCTGCCACAGTAACAGTGCCTAATGGATTTCGTAATCTTGATGGAGACGGAACGATTAAATTAGATGCCAAGTCAGAGCTTTTTCTTCAATTTGAATATGCTTCAAAAGATGTTGGTGACATTTACGATTTCATTGAAGTTCGGTGGAGTGATAAAATTAAAAGGATTATTGTTAAGGGTGACATTTCAGCTGATCCGGATAATCCAAAAAACAAGATTAAGGGAGATGGTACTTCTATAAGCAAGAATCGCAATGATAGGCCAAATGAGAGTGATTATCCTGTTTTGAGGAGGATAGAGAAAGAGAGGAGCATTAACGATTTATTGCCGCAGATTAAAGAGATTGGATTAATAAAAAGCGGTAAACATTCATTGGTCTTTGCTTGGCCGCATCCGGAGAAGGATGATCGCCTCCCTTCTGAACTTGCTTTGGATTATGTGATTGAGACAAGAGTTCATCGTTATGATGCAGAAAAAAAATCGATGCTAGTTGAATGGATAGAACTTGGTCCTGACTATTCAATGGTTAGAGAAAATGGTCCAAATGTTGAGGCTGAAATTAAAGGGTTGCATCCAGATGGAAAATTTACTTTTAGGGTATTTTCTAAAGGCAATGATGGTTTGGTTTCACCAGGGTCGATCCCGTTTCAATTTGAAACGGGATCG
>JABSSR010000203.1 GCA_013213965.1 Verrucomicrobiales bacterium
CATCAAGGAAAGGATTCACTTCCTTCTCTAGCACCTCCTCTGCCGGCAACTCCTCGGATAGAGCTTCTTCAAGGCCCACGTTTTCCGCTTCACCTCCACTCTCTATTGCAACACAACGCTCCTCATCAAAGATAGCAAACTGGAGTGAAAAACGACGCAGAAGCTCAATGAACCATTGATGCACTAACGGTTCAGGAACCAGAACCAGTGCCCTGGAAATGCGTCCCGAGACCAATTGCCTATGCATGATAAGGCAAGCTTCGATGGTCTTTCCGAGACCAACCTCATCAGCAAGTAAGACCCGAGGAGCGTGCCTCCTGCCAACCTCATCAGCTATGTAAAGCTGGTGAGGAATCAGATCTATGCGTGCACCCATCAGTCCCCTTTCTTTTCGGCCCCTCATCTCAGATCTTGCCTGCAGGGCCCTTTGCCTTAAAAGAAACTTTCGCGATGAGTTAATGCGTCCCCCCAATAACCGAGCATCAGGCTGATGAAAACCGATCCGATCACTGAGTTCACTTTCCCCAATTTCCCTACCTTCAACAATATAGTTAATGAGGCCCTCAGACTCTTTAGCTTCCTCAACTATCAGACTGCTTCCGTCATGCAATTCAATCGTATCGCCGACACCAAAAATCACGCGGCGAAGGGGAGCCGATCCTGTCGCATAGGTTAGGGTCTCATCGACGGCAGGAAACACTACGGTCACGGTTTCCTCAGAAGTCTTTAAGATTAATCCCAGGCCTTTGTCAGGCTGAGATTCGCTAATCCAACGTTGGCCGGGAAAAAACTGCATGAAGTTAGTTACGGGCGGGGATTCTCGACTAAAAAAACTGGATTACAAGTTGAAGCTGGCAACTTCTTGAAAATTGAGCAAAATTAATAACATAAATCCGAGCCCATAGTATAATTAATTAAAAGTTCAATTCCCCCATGTATAAAATCTCCCAAACGTTGCTAATCCCTTGTATTTTAGCTGTTTTTATAACTATTGCCAAAGCAGAAGTTCCCCCCGAACTAGAATCAATACAGTTTTCTGGGCCAAAAATTACCCCGAGCCCCGCGTGCCTGTGTGCGGCCGCGACCGGAGAAGTTTTTGTTGGCGTCGATATGCTCGGATCATTGGGAAAGGGACCAGGTAAAGGAAAAATTATACGCCTCATTGATGCTAACGGGGACGGAGTAGCCGATAAGCATACAGTTTATGCTAACATTGATAATCCTAGAGGATTAATTTCTGTAGGAACAAAACTCTATGTCTTACATACAGTCATACCTGCTAGCACTGGAAAGCTCAATGGCATGCACCTTTCGGTCCTTGAAGATAAGAATTGGGACGGGATAGCGGACGGAGAGCCTAAAAAACTGATTTCAGATATTAGTCCGCCAAAGCACAACCAAGACCGTGGCGCGGACCACACGACGAACGGAATCAGAATGGGCATCGATGGATGGATTTATATTGCCGTCGGTGATTTCGGAATTCATGGAGCAAAGGGAACTGACGGAACTGAACTGACCATGCTCGGTGGCGGAGTAGTCAGGGTCCGCCCAGACGGCAGCGAAATGGAAGTGTACACGCATGGTTTGCGGAACATCTATGACATTGCCATCGATCCCTTCATGAATATTTATACTCGGGGAAATACGAATGATGGAGGAGGATGGAACGTGAGATTCATTCATCACATTCAAAGCGGTGAGTATGGATATCCTATGCTGTTTAAAAATTTCACGGATGAAATTATTCCTGCACTCGTTGATCTTGGCGGTGGTAGCGGGACCGGGGCCATGTTCCTCCAGGAACCTAGTTGGCCTGAAAAATATAACAATATCGCCATCATGTGCGACTGGGGCAGAAGTCAGTTAATTATTCACCGGCTCACACCGGACGGACCCACCTTCACTCAACAACCGGAGAACTTTATAAGATTACACCAGATCACTGACGTTGACACGGACGCTTCTGGCCGGCTCTACGCCGGGGCCTGGGCAGGGGCAGGATACAAAGGCAGTCCTGTCAAAGGCTGGGTAGAGCGAATCGTCCCTAAGGGTTGGGTTTACAAACCCTTCAAAAACACAGCAAAGAGAACAGATCAAGAACTGGTAAAATTACTGCTCTCTGAAAGTTCCACCGCCAGGTTGGCCGCTTCCCAAGAACTTTTGCAAAGGCCCAAGACAATGAATGCCGTCGCCTCCATTGCGGCTAATAAATCAGCTCCTCTTCACTCAAGGGTCGCGGCCATCTTCACTTACAAACAAATGGCCGGTACATTAGCATCTAAGGGACTGGCTAAGCTAAGCTCTGATAAGACCATTACTGAGTGGGCATTAAGAGCAATCACTGACCGTAAGACTCAGCTCGATGGTGTTGATAAAGAAACGCTAATACCGGGCCTTTCAGATAACAATCCAAGAGTCAGAGTCGCCGCGGCAGTTGCGCTGGGCCGTCTCGGAGACAAGTCAGCAGCGGATAACCTCCTTTCAATCGCAAATCCTCCAGGAGAAGAAAAACCAACTCAAGCCCCAGCAGCTCCTCCTGCATTTCAGACCAAGGCCTTCAAGGGACTCAAGACTCATCCTGTCGAAGTTGATGTGACTGGATTTAAACAAATTTATCTGACGGTCACGGACGGAGGTGACGGGGACGGAGAAGATCATGGAGCCTGGTTCAATCCTGTCTTTGAGAATGAAAAAGGGAAACAGGTCAAACTCTCCTCATTAAAATGGAAATCAGCTAAAAGTGGTTGGGGTAAGATCGGATATGGTATCAGTGCCACCGGCAAACCACTCAAGACCGGAAACGGAAAGTTACAACCGGACGGGCTTGGGACTCATGCAAATTCCGTGATCGTATATAATGTCCCAGCAGGAGCTAAAAAATTTAAAGCCAGTGTCGGGCTAGCAAATACTTCCAAGGGAAGAGGAAAAATTCAGTTCATTGTATCAAAATCCAAGCCTTCAATTTCTGGCACTTCCAGTTCCAAAGAAGGACCGCATGCGACCCCAAACTCACCTATTATCCTCCCACACATAGCGGTGAAAGCACTCGTAGATATGGGTGCAGTCGAGTCATGTGTCGAGGCAGTAGGGGGGCCTAACAGTCGTGGAGCTCTTTGGGCTCTTCGACTAATGCACAACCAAAAAGCCGTCGACGGTTTAATTGCAAAATATGGTTCCGCGTCGGCAGAAAAATTCCGTCCCGGAATATTAACGGCTCTGGTCCGTCTCTATCAGATCGAAGCCCCATATGATGGTTCATGGTGGTGGAGCACGAGGCCCGACACCCGAGGACCCTACTATCGTCCAATCCAATGGGAAGGATCAGAAAAAATTGCCTCCTTCATTAAGTCAGTATGGGATAAAGGCGAATATCGTCAGGTCATAGCAACCAACAATGACAAGACAAGATCAGGAATTGAAGGTCTGGACATTGCAAAAATTGCGGCCGCTCCCAAGAAACCCGCAGAGCCAACAATTGACCTCAGCGCGATTGCCAGAACGAAG
>JABSSR010000204.1 GCA_013213965.1 Verrucomicrobiales bacterium
ATTAATTGTGGGGTAACCAAGTAATTCATCGAAGTATTCATTATTTGAAAGATCTGAGCGAAAATCACTTTCTAACAAAGCTATCAAATCAGCCATTTTGCTTATAGCGCTATCACCCAGCTCCGGCATAGAGCCGTGCGCAGCTTGTCCCTGTGATGTAATTCTTAACCATAGAGTGCCCTTGTGCCTGTAGACCAAATCATTTCCGGTAGGCTCACCAACAAGAGCAAAATCATATTCGCTGCCATACCTTTTAGCAAAGTGCCTTGAACCAGGCTGACCGGTTTCCTCACCCATGAAACCTACAAGCGTAACGCCTACGTTGAGTTCTTTAATCTTTTCAGCTCCGAGCTCGGACAAGGCCCAAAGCATTGCCGCTAAAGTTCCTTTAGTGTCTGAGGCGCCCCGCCCGTAAATTTTATCGCCGACCCGTTGCCCGCCAAAAGGATCTATGGTCATGCCTCCAACCCCAACTGTGTCCAGATGTGGTCCAAGTAAGATCTGAGGCTTTCCTTCAAAACCTGGAAATCTACCTATCACGTTTGGTCTGTCCGGCTCTACTTCATCGTACCAAACTTCAGCACCACTTTTCTTAAGAAAATCGCCAACGGCCCTAGCCATTCCAAGTTCTCCCGTATTTTCCTTTCCTGTCCCTGGATCACCATCAGGGTTAACGCTTGGAATTCTAATAAGTGATGAAAGAAGCTTATTAAGCGTTGTCGCGTCTACCCGATTATCCATATTGTCCGGTCCTCTGATCTTCAGTTTTTATCTTACACCATGTTGATTTGGAAAAGGCTCCAAAATATTAAAAGGACTGCGTATTATCAGGGATATAGGGACTAAGATGGAACAAAATTATATGATTTTTGGCTAGTCTTAGTTTCTCTCTGAAACAAAATGCAACGGATATTTATTAAGGAAATCTTAATCATTGATATTAAAATAACAAAAACATCGTTTCTTTTTTGTATTCAAAGAGTATTTTGATTTATTGAAATAGGCAAAAACCATTGACATTATGGTCAGAAATAGGCATTAATACCCTTCCCTTAATATATTCCCCTATAGAAAAGATTTTAAATCATGAGCGAAGAAAATCCTCAAACCCCAGCACCAGAAGATAAATCATCTTCCGTTCCTTTAAAAAAAGAGACCACGCGCGTCACTCTTAAAGCATCAGAAGGTGCGGCTCCTCCGCCTCCTGCCCCAGCAGCTCCTGCGCAGGCAACTCAACCATTACAGCCTGCGGCAACCCCAGCTCAACCGTCAGCTGCGAAAACAGTTCCATTGGATCCAGCGCCAGCAGCTTCGGGCCCGGAAACGCAATCCACTGTCAAGTTACAACCCTCTGCGCCCGGTAGTGCAATTACACCAGGTGGAATAGCGGCTCCTCTTTCAACTGGAAAACTTTCAGCCAGCTTGGATGATGATGGTGAAGAGAGCTTTGTCATACCACTCGCCTGGGCGTGTGTCGTTTTAGCTTTGATCGTACTTGTAATAGAAGCTATCAGTTCTCCTACCTTGGTCCAACAGACTAAGGAAGATGTCATAACGGGTGCGAAGTCATGGGGAATTCCTTTTGATGATTATGATCGAAGCTTTAATCCAAGTAAGAAAGAACACAAGCCAGATGACGAAGTCTTAGAGAACAAACAAGCGAAAACTGTCAAGTTCACTAGAACTGATGCGACCCGTGAAACTGCTCCTATGAATACGTTTAATTTAGAACGCGGTTTGCCCATTAGAAAGTATGAGGAATACACGGTTGATCAAAATTAAGATCTGAATTTCATTTTTTATAATAACAAAATTTAATACCAATGCCAGCAGTAATCATTCTTACACTCATTTCGATTGTAGTTCTTGTTCTTGAATGGGTAGCCAAGGGCTAAGCTTTTTTTCATTCATAGAAAAATGGCAGAAGTTATTTCGATTACCCAAGAAAATTTCGAATCTGAGGTAACGCAAAGCGATGTCCCGGTCCTTGTGGATTTCTGGGCAGAGTGGTGTGGGCCATGCAAAATGCTTGGCCCGGTCCTTGATGAATTGGCCAGTGAAAAAGGTGATTCTTGTAAAATAGCAAAAGTGAACATTGATGATTGTCGTGATCTCGCTGTGACTTACAACGTGAAATCGATACCAATGTTACTCTTTTTCAAGGACGGAGAAGTGCGAGATGAAGTAGTTGGACTCATTAATAAAGAGGCTATTTCATCTAAATTAGACGCAATTGCCTGATTTTTTGTGTAACTTGCGCGAAAATTTTCTCACCGTACTATTTTCTGCTAACCAATAACGCGTTTAGTCTGTAACTAGGTGGGCAGGTTTTTCCTTCCCAAGACCCAAATACTTGCTTAGCTGAAATCCAAGATATTATGTCTATCCCATACCAACGCACTCTTGCCTCAAGCTCATCGCTCGAAGGCACTTCACTTCACACGGGTGAAAAAGTGACACTGACTATGAAACCGGCTCCGTCCAATCATGGTATAGTATTCCGTCGTATTGATTTAGATGATAAGCCTTTCATCCCTGCCATTGTCGACAACGTGCAACAAGTCGAGAGGGCAACGACCCTTGCAGTCGGCTCTGTCAAAGTCCACACAGTAGAACATGTGATAAGCGCTTTAGCGGGAATGGGAATTGACAACGCGATCATCGAAATGGACGCAAATGAGCCGCCCATCGGCGATGGTTCATCAGCTCCATACGTTAAATGTATCCGTGAGGCAGGGATAAAAGAACAGGATCAGTTAACGAGCATATTCGAAATCCGTGAGCCCATTCATATGGAAAATGAAAATGGTACTATTATCACCATTCTACCAAGTAAGTCATTCCGAGTATCATGCACACATGCCGGTGAAGGAGGAAGAATGACCCAGTATTTCTCAACTGAAATTACTCCTGAAATTTATGAAAAAGAAATTGCTCCTGCTCGTACATTTGTTTTTTATGAAGATGTTGAACCTCTGCTGGAAAAAGGACTGATCAAAGGTGGGTCACTGGAAAATGCTGTTGTCATAAGAGATGACTCCATCCTGAGTAAAGAGCCGCTCCGGTTCGATGAGGAATTTGCAAGGCACAAGATTCTCGACGTGATCGGGGATCTGATGCTCTCCGGCAAACGTATCATGGGGCACGTTCTCTGTGTTAAACCGGGTCACGGGCCAAATACTCAAATGGCGATCCAATTAAAAAAGGCATTCGGCGATGTCATTTCGATGACGCCTCAAGTTAACATTCCTACGGGAGAGGGAGCTTTGGACATTAATGAGGTAATGAAAATTTTGCCTCACCGGTACCCATTCTTGTTACTGGATAGAATCATTAAATTTGAAGGTGATAATAAATGCACTGGCATCAAATCTGTCACCATAAATGAACCGTTCTTCCAAGGTCATTTCCCAAATCACCCGGTAATGCCTGGTGTATTACAATTAGAAGCGATGGCACAACTGGCCAGTATCATGTTGCTCCGTAAGCCTGAAAATCAAGGAAAGATAGGTTACTTCCTGAGTGCTGATAAAGTAAAGTTCCGCAAACCTGTCATGCCTGGGGATACTCTTTTTATAGAGGGTGAGG
>JABSSR010000205.1 GCA_013213965.1 Verrucomicrobiales bacterium
CTTTTGCGGATTTGCGCCTCCGACGAGGATGCTGTTGTCAGCGAGCTTGCTTAACGTGGCGCCTCCCGTGGACTTCATTGTTGTGGGGGAAAGGATTGCCCAGCTCTTTTTTGGCTGCAGAGCGATCTGTGAAGCCCATTGATCCAGAAGAGCATCGAGATTTACAGGTTTTTCCAGTTCTTTTCTTAACTGTGCTAATTGCTTTTCATGTTCCGCCTTCTTGGCAGCTGCGAGAGGGGAAGCAAGGCGTTGTTTCGGCGCGAACCCGTTGGCACCGCGTTCCGGAACCTGGTTGAAGAAGTGGAAAACCTGATAGAATTCCTTCTGAGATATGGCATCGAATTTGTGGTCATGACACCGTGCACAACCCATGGTCAATGCCATCCATACCTGGCTTGTCGTCACTACCCGGTCCATGACATACTCAGTGCGGTATTCCTCGTCAATGATTCCCCCCTCGATGGTGATTCCGTGGTTCCGGTTGAAGCCCGTGGCAAGTCGTTGATGTTCGGTGGACTGTGGCAGGAGATCACCGGCCAGTTGCTCAATGGTGAATTCATTGAACGGCTTGTTGCTGTTGTAGGCATCAATCACCCAGTCACGCCACACCCACTGCTGCCGCTCAGTGTCATACTGGTAGCCGTTGGAGTCGGCATAGCGCGCAAGATCCAGCCAATGCCTGGCCATGTGCTCACCGTATGCCGGTGAATTGAGGTAGCGGTCGACCATGTTGTTGTAAGCACCCGGTGCTTTATCAGCAAGGAACGTGTCCATTTCCTCAAGTGTTGGTGGTAGGCCAGTAAGACTGAAACTTACCCTGCGGATCAACGTTTCGCGGCTTGCCTCGGCGGCAGGTTCCAGTTCTTCAAGCTTTAGGCGTGCCAGCACGAAGCGATCGATATTGTTTTTGATCCAAGGTCCATTGGCGATCCCGGGAATTTCTGGGTTTTCGGGCCTGACAAAGGCCCAATGATCCTGATAATTGGCACCTGCGGTAATCCATTTGCGCAGGATCTCCTTTTGCCCAGTAGTCAGATGTTTTTTTGTTTTGGGTGGCGGCATTACTTCCTCAGGATCATCGGAGAGGATGCGTTTCATTAATTCGCTCTCAGTGGGTTGACCTGGAGATACCGCACGGTATCCACCAAGGTCCCTGGTGGCACCCTCCTGTTGATCCAGCCTGAGTTTTGCCTTGCGGGCTTTTACATCCGGGCCGTGACACTGGAAGCAATTACCGGCAAGGATTGGCCTCACATCGCGATTAAAATCAATTTTTCCAGAAGCATTTGATTCCGTTACCAAAATAGCTCCCATAGCTATGAGTAGGGTGCACAAATTATTTTGGGCGTGGTACCGAATTGAATTAGGAATGAGCATATGATGCTTCTGGGTCAATGATGGATTATTATTTCCATTTTATTGTTAGCCAAGCTTTGATTGCTTTAAAATTATCGAATCTGCTGAGTATTATATTATTTCACTTTAATATGCCAATAGAACTGATTAGTTGGCCCAAATTGGACCTGACGAAGATTGCGAAAATGAACATCATGTTAACGGTAAAAACTCTAAAATTCCTTAATAATTAGAAAAGTGAATGAAAGGCGTTTTTTTAAGTTTGCTCAATACTTAGACTTCTAGCACTCTATAATGTAATCAATATGAATATTGGATATTTCTTAAGAGATTCAGTTATTTATTTTAATTCTATTTTTATGATTAGAATCATGATGAACTCTTTCCGGTTTTTTCCATTTAGTTTCATTTTTTATTTTTCTTTGATAGTTCCGTTTGCCGTTGCGCAAGAACCAAAGGAATTATCAGTTCCCAAAAAAGAATCAACGGCCAAGAAAGATCCTGCCCTTGATCAATACTATGTGGCGAATGCGGCCTTTAATAGAAAACTTTATCCTGTTGCTGTGAGCCAGTTTGAGGCTTTCCTCGAGAATAATCCTGACCATTCCAAGGCTGACCTTGCTGGGCAGGGACTTGCCCTTAGCCTTTATGCTCTCAAACAGTATGACAAGGCGATGCCTTACCTTGATGCTCTTCTTAAGAAAGAGAAAGTTGACCCTAAAGTGAGCCGGGAGCGGCTCGTCATGCTTCATGGTCAGTGCCTGATGATTTCAGGAAAGCGAGTCGATGCAAAGGCATTGTTTCTTACCGAAATTAAAGAACTAAAGGATAAATCCTATCGCGGCGCTGCACTAGCTGCAATCTGTGATGTTAGCTTCAGTGAGAAGAAATGGCTTGATGTGGAAAAGTGGGCTGTTGGACTCATTGCTTCTAAGCCAGGACCTGAAGGTCTGGCGCGGGTCCTCTATCAGCAGGGCTACGCTAAATATCAACTCAAAAAACCTCAGGATGCCGTTCAATCATTGGTTGGCATTGCCGCATTGGAGGCAAATAAACTCTGGTCAACGAGGGCAAATTATATTCTTGGTGAGTGCTATAATTTACTCAAGGAGTATGGCAAAGCAGAGCAGTCTTTCTTGGCTTCATTGCCTAGTCTTGGGCCTCCCGAATCTACGGAATGTCATTACAGGTTAGGTATCACCCGTTTTACTTTGAAGAAGTATACGGATAGCATTGAGGATCTTGGAAAATATATCAAAGATGCGCCTGAGGGTAAGCACATATCAGAAGCCACCTTCTATATTGCAAGAGCTCACCTTGAAGAAAAAAACTTTGAGGAAGCAGGCACTGCCTTCGCTTCTCTGGGCGCTGGAGAAGGAGCAATAGCGGCGAGATCAAGTCTATGGCATGCACGAGTCTTTGCCCGTAACGATAAGAATTATGATAAGGCTTCAGAGATTCTTGAGGATGCGACTGTTCGTTTCGCAGAATCAGAAATTATTACCGATCTTCGTTTCGATTATGCGAATGCGTTGATGGGAAAAAAAGAACCTGACTGGGAGTCAGCACTTACTCTACTTGACGAAGTTCAAAAAGATGAAAAATTCGCGCAACTGGCAGATCTATTGATCCAGAAATCCGTGTGCCAACAGAATCTTGCCGATTATGAAAATAGTCGTAGCTCTATTGATGAATTTATTTCTTCATTTCCTGAACCTCCACTAAGAGGGATCGCTCTCTTTTCGAAAGCGGAAAATTTATTTTTACTTAATAAAATCACAGAAGCGGCTCCTGCATACGTTAATTTCATGGGCAATTTCCCTAATC
>JABSSR010000206.1 GCA_013213965.1 Verrucomicrobiales bacterium
ATCTATCTTGCATCTAGAATCTTAGCGATTTGATCTCACCCTTCTTCGAGGCCAAATGCCTTCTCAAAATATCAGGTAATGATATATAGTTTATTGTCCGTTTAACGAACCGTGATCCGTGCAGTGCTACTGCCACTCTTGGTACTGGCCCTGATCAAATAGGTGCCTGGGTTAAGAGTCAGGTAAGGATTAAGAAGGAGTCGGCCATTCACTTTCCATCTAGTTTGATGAGCATCAGATGACAGGGTGATTCTTTGCTGGTCAGCAGGTATTTCAGAATCTATGAGAAAAGTGGCACCGTTACTGGGACTCAGTATCCTTGGCCCTCCTGAGAGTGATGGCCTGACATTTGCCGAAAGATAATTATCCTTGGTCGCACACCAGCCGGCATATTCTTCAGGTAATTGGATATTACCATTTGAGTCATAAAATTCCGTCGAGTCCTTCGAAGGTTCGGTTCCCGGCAGAAATATTTCTTCTATCAATCTTTTTGTATGCTTGCATGGCAAGAGTCCGGTCAAACTATCAATTTTTGTTCGCTCAGCTGTACTATTAGCCAGGGGTTGTGATCCTTTGGACCTTGCCAAATAGATAAACATTTCTTTCCATGCGGGAGCAGCGCTCTCAATGGTCAGGGAACCATCCATGGTCCGGCCATTCAGATTTCCAAACCACACAGCAACTGTATGATTCTTATCATAACCGACCGTCCATGCATCACGATATGAACTGCTCGTCCCTGTCTTGACCGCTGTACGATGGTCTTTGATTTGCAGGCTGGAGTGACGCCCGAATGAAGAGGAACGGGCTTTATTATCAGCGAGAATGTCTGTAATAATTTTCACCGATTCCTCAGAAACTATTCTCTTAGGTCTGATCATTGTGTCTTCAGCAAAGATAGGAGAAAGGACTAGGCCGGACCGGGCAATATTAGAGTATGCCGATGCCAGGTCGAGGAGTCTGATTTTGCGATTGCCTAAAATAAAGCCGGCTCCGAGATCATCGATCGACTCATGAGTTTTGATTCCGAACATAGTTGTAAAATCAAAACTTTTCCTTGGGCCTGTAAGGCTCAAAGCATAGACCGCGGGAACGTTCAATGATGATGCGAGTGCATTACGCACACGCACTGGGCCACTGAACTTGTGGTTGAAGTTTTTTGGTTCGTAAGCTTTAAATTTAGCAGGAACAGAGTCTGCAGTGTCAGGCAATAAACTCGAGGCTGTGAAATTCCTTTCCTCAATACCTAATAAATACACGAAAGGTTTTAGAGTCGAACCGGCCTGTCTCCATACTAGGGAAGCATTGTATGATTTTTCTGATGCACCATCGGTGGTGCTTACAGATGAAATTGCACGAACATTTCCTGTGGCATTTTCAATAACAACCATCCCCGCATTACGGACACTGTGCCGGTTCAGCAAATTGAGTTGTTTTAAAAGTATATCATCGGCGCTTCTTTGAATTGATGAGTCTAGGGTAGTCAGAGTCGGTCCATTCTTGGAGACATTCTTGTTATTTTTTAACATCGCTTCCACGAAGGCCGGGGCTGATGATGGGGGCAATTCGCGGTGAGCCAGAGGAGGATTGTCGGCTAGCCTTTCGGACTGTTCTATCGTTAGTATGCCGAGCAATTGAAGCCTTTTAATTGATCTCAAATATTTTGAATTGGCATTTTCTGGTCTTAACCAGGGGTTGTATTTTGTTGGAGAATGAGGCAATCCGGCTATAAAAATGGATTCGGCCAGAGTAAGAGTAGATGCGGGTTTTCCAAAATAAGACCAGGCAGCTGCCTCAGGTCCTAATCGACGGTTCCCATAGTCCAATCGGTTCATGTAGGACTCCAATATTTTTTCTTTATTCCACACCCGTTCTAATTTCAAAGCGGACAAAGATTCCTGAAACTTTGATTTTAAGGAACGGCCTTTCCGCTTATTTGCTAACTTAATGGTTTGCTGACTGATTGTTGATGCACCTGAAAGATGGTCAGTATGCGTGAGGGTCCGATAAGCAGCAGCGAATACAGCATAAAAATCTATACCGTTATGAGCTTTGTAACGATGATCTTCTAATGCAATTGTGATTTTTGGCAGATGCTTTCCCATTTTGGTTATGGGTACGGGCACATGGACTCTGGCCTCCTCGCTTGATATCTGAGCAATAATTTTTCCTTCACGATCAAGTAGCACTGGAGTCCCATTCAAATCTGAGAAAAGACTCTTTGGTAGAGGAGTTCGATTCACTGCAATCTCTAAGAACAAAGAAGTGGTCCACAAAATGATTGGGACAAAAATGAAAAAAAACAAAACGACCCTTCGAAGAAAAGGTCGTCTCTTTGAATGCAGTAAATTTAAATCATTCATTTGTGATCAACAAAAAGGGTCGTTTTGTTTCCAAGACCATTGAAGCGGGGCTCATACATTGGCGTTATCGTGCAGGCGGGCCAACTGAACTGACCAGCTGAACTGACCCGGGCAAGGAGAGAGTAAGTATTTTCTCCTTTACTTAAACGATTAAAATATAGTCTCGCACTACTGTCCCTCAGTTCTGAGTGGTCAAGATAAAGTCCTTTCTTTTCGGTTCCCTGAGGCAACGAATAAAATGCAGCCACTTGTGCCAGATTGAAGTTTACAACTTCAAGAGAAGCAGCCAATTCATCAGTTACTGCTACGAAAAAATGATCCCGCTCGCTTAATAACCGATAAGTGATCAATACTTCGTCACCAATCATTAGTGGATTTTCCGGAGTTCCAGCTCTCTTCGAATCGGTCAGATTCTGAATAACGCGCTCTATTCTAATTCCCCGGTCTTCTCTCTTGGAATTCTCTGCATTTCTTAAGACCGAAGCATTTGCCAGATAATAGGTAGGATGATTATCATTTTTAAGTTTTATAGTGTTGATATTAGTGAGTGGTTGTTTTTTCCATGCAACGGATAATTGGTTCTTTGATATGAGATCGGCTTTGACTATTTCCTCTTTGAAAGGTTCATAATTATCCTTCTCCATCATTGATCTTATGGACATTAGAAGCCAAAGATTCTCTTGAGTTGATAAGTTTCTGGAATCGTCCATTACAGAGAGTATTTGTTTTCTAAAAGCAGGTTCGCTTTTCTCTTTCCACTGAACATTCGAAATCGTGTTGAGGGCAATGTATTTGACTGCATTGGAGCGGCTCGTGGAATAAAAGTTTCCGGGATCAAAGGCCTCCTTAGGTGTAAGATTACCAATCTCGCTGGCAAGCAATTGGCTTTCTTTTTGCATGATTTTATAAGCATGCATTGCCAGGGCGAGAAATGCGCGGGACTCGTCCCTTAGAAAATTTCGGTTCAGATAAAGCTCTTCGATAGCACTAATCGGTTTCTTGTTTGAACGGAACTTGCTGTCTATAAATACCGCGAATGCTTTCAGATCTCCATGATCATTAATACGGCCACGGCCCTGGATGATAGAATCGAGGGCCATCTGAAGTTTTTCATCAAGCCCTGCAGGGATGTTATAATTTAATTTTTGACATTCGTTCACAAGCCAGGCTGCCTGGATTGTTACGTAGGGATTGGGAGATGATGATCCTGGCCAGTAGGGGAGGAATCCTTTATCGTTTAAATGTTGTGCAATATAATTAATCCCCCCTTCTATAGTAGACTTATAATTCAGGTGCTTTTGTCCGAGAGCCGGAAGGTATTGTAGCAGATCAGCTAGCTGGATGTATCCAAGCAATTTACTTGTCCTTTGTTCGAAGCAGCCATGAGGATATTCAAGCAGTTCGGGCA
>JABSSR010000207.1 GCA_013213965.1 Verrucomicrobiales bacterium
AATCCGGTACTGAAGAAGAACTCAGTTTGAAGGTGCTGGTTAAGACGGGACAAGTTTCTGGAATCACTTGGACCGGAGCGGATGGAACTGATATTTTTGAGGAATCTAATTGGGATCTGACTAATTCTGATGTTGAGATCATTGATCCTAACGTCTCGATAGAAGATGATGTTTTCATTATTGATTCGATAGTTGAAATTCCCCAGTTATCGGCTCAGCAACGCTTTCAAGTTGCCAGCGGTTATACAATCACTGTTGACAATTCTACGATACGCCTCACAGGAGGAAGTAATGACGGGATCGGTGGTCCTCCTGGATTTCGGCTCCCGGAAGGTCCTGAAGGCCCTACGATGAATATTATTAACGGATCATCTTATGAGTCCTATTTTATTGTGAATGGTGTTCAGATGAATGTCGATGCAACCAGCACAGCCGTATTTGGTGGCGGAGGAAATCCGGTCAATAGATCGGCGATTAATCTGGAGCCTGGATCAACCCTTACGTTTTTAAGGGAAACTATAGATGCGTTCAATGCAGAGCATCTCAGCAAAATCACTGTTGGTGGAGACCCAGCCGAGGAAGGGATTAATTATACGATCGAGTCTGACGGAGCCGAAGGTTGTGTGCTCACCACAATTTCAGATGAACCTCTAAGGATAACCAATGTTATACGCGACGTGGAGGGTAATGTTATAATTGAATGGAACGGTAAACCTGGAACTTTTTATGCTGTCGATTTTTCATTTACCATGGAAGAGGGGAGCTGGGAGGAGTTAATTGATTCTGTGACTGATGAAGCGACAGATGATACTTTTGCTCCAGAGTCCAAGGTCATTTTTTATCGAATTCGCGAACAAGATTAAATTTCGGGGGAAATTAAATCAGTTCTTTTTGTTTCAAAAAGAAAAAAACTTTTGCAAAATTAGCAGCATTCGGTTATTGAGAACTATTCTCAATAAATACAATTCAAACAATCTCTCTCATGAAATCAGTGCGCCGATATTTCATTCTTATAATAAAGATTACTTTTTGCTTATTAGTTTTCCAGGCAGGAACAGCTAAATCGGCTGAGGTAAATGTGTATTCTCATCGCCATTATGAAGCTGATGATGCGTTGTATGCCAAGTTCACCAAGGAGACTGGAATTAAGGTAAACATTGTTAAGGCTTCAGCCGACGCACTGATTGAACGTATCAAGGCTGAAGGAAAAGACTCGCCTGCTGATATTTTAATCACGGCAGATGCGGGTCGATTAGTGAGAGCTCAATCGGCTGGCATATTGCAGGAAGCTAAAAGTAAAATTCTTGATAAGCAGGTCCCTGCGAATATGCGTGATGATTCTGGTCATTGGTATGGCTTTACGGTTCGTGCTCGTGTCTTAATATATTCCAAGGAAAGAATTAAACTGTCAGAATTAGATACTTACGAGAATTTGGCAGACTCTAAATGGAAGGGCCGTCTCCTTGCACGGTCTTCTTCAAATATTTATAACCAGTCTTTACTTGCATCAATAATTGCAAACAACGGGAAATCCGAAGCAATAAAATGGGCGTCTGATGTAAGAAAGAATATGGCAAGACCACCAGAAGGGAGTGACCGTGATCAGATGAGAGCAGTGGCGGCAGGGATAGGTGATGTTGCTATTGCGAATACTTATTATGTAGGCTTATTGGTGAATTCATCAGATCCTAAGGATAGGGCAGTAGCGTCAAAGGTTGGTGTTTATTTCCCTAATCAAAAAGGTAGAGGGGCTCATATTAATGTAAGTGGTGGCGGGCTTGTTAAGTGGTCAAAGAATAAGTCTAACGCTATAAGGCTTCTTGAGTTTTTAACTGGTCCAGTGGCTCAGGAAAATTTTCCCGTAACGACCTATGAATTTCCTCTCAAAATTTCCTTAACTGATTCGGCTTTGTTAAAATCATGGGGTAAATTCAAAGCTGATACATTACCTCTTTCCAAGCTTGGAGAATTGAATTCTGAGGCAGTGAAGGCTTTTGCGTTGGCAAATTGGAAATAGGTTCTCATGTGATCCGTTCCTTTTATTATTAGTGCGTTGCTCTATACCACTTAATAGTGAAGGCTAGCGGGACGCCAAGTGTTTATGATTGGAGTTGGTCAAAATATTAACCGTAAACGATTATCCACTTCGTGGTGGTGGATAAGTGCACTTTTAATTTCTTTGGTTCTCATTGCACCTCTTAGCGTTATAGCTAAATCTTTAATCTCAAAGCCGGGTGAGGGATGGGAATTGATTTCAGAATTTTTATTAGCTGATTATATCAGAGGAACATTGATCATGATCATCGGCGTCGGTGCATTGACTCTGATCTTTGGAGTTGGCTCTGCGTGGGTGGTAACTGTTTGGGAATTTCCTGGCAAAAAGTTTTTTTCATTAACTCTTATGCTGCCCATGGCCATTCCAACTTATGTGATGGCTTATGGTTATTCGTTTATTAAATATGATGTTCGAGATCCGTTAATGATATGGATTCGAGAGCATTGGGGTCCGGAAACCATGTCTCAATCCACGGAAATATTTAATCATTTTTTGGCTATATTAGTTCTATCTTTTGCTCTTTATCCTTATGTTTATATTGCGGCAAGGATCGGTTTTGCTGAAATTTCAGGAGCGTACTTAGAGAATTCAAGGCTCTTAGGTCGTGGTCTTTTGCGCAGCATGTTTAGTGTGGGGCTCCCTCTGGCTCGCCCTGCAATTGTTGGGGGTCTTCTTCTGGCATTGCTTGAAGTGGTAAATGAATACGGCGCGATGAAGTATTATGGGATAGAAACGCTAACTACTGGAATCTTTGTAAGTTGGACAGACTTGGGTGATAAGGATTCGGCTATACGTTTAGCTGGTGTTGCGATGGTCGTTGTGTTTATTATTATTGTTGTTGAGCGTGCATTGAGGGGTAGAGCTAAATATCATGCACATAGGGCTTCATACGGTAATTTGTCAGGGCCAACCAAGACATCTGTCGGATCCTTCATTGCTTTTACATTGTGTGCAATTCTCTTACTTCTATCATTTATTATACCTTTATTCAGATTGGCTCTAAATGCTTTCTATGGGTGGCGTGAGATTGATTTATGGAATCTCGTTAGTGGTCCATTAAGAGATAGTCTTTTGATTTCAGGAATTGCGTGCGGCGTTATTATAGTTTCGGCATTGATTGTTACCTATGCGAAGAGATTGTTTCCAAATATATTAATGAAGTTACTTGGGAAGTTATGCATGCTTGGCTATGCTGTTCCAGGTGCTGTCGTTGCAATTTCGATACTGATCTATTTTTCTGATATAGGGAAATTGATAGGTGGATCAAGTAATGATATTTCTTTGACCCGAATCATGTTCACTCTGACGCCGATCGGACTCATTGTTGCCTATGCAGTAAGATTCATGACTCCGGCACTGGCTCCTATTGAAGCAGGCATGGAGAGAATTAGTTCCAGTATGGATGAGGCATCAGCATTACTCGGGCGTTCGAGTTGGGGAGGATTTTTCCGTGT
>JABSSR010000208.1 GCA_013213965.1 Verrucomicrobiales bacterium
GGAGGGTCTCGAACGCATACCTGATGATACTGACTTTAGCGTAAACCATATCGTTTCTTATGATCGACTAGGACCGCCTGGATTTGTGCATTTCTATAACAAACAAGATGAAGTTGTTTATATAATGGAAACAGATGAGTACGGATTACCTAACGTTTTTTAAACTGCTAATTAATAGATATGATTTTCCGACAATTTGAAACGAGTAGAGCTATTTTTCTAGGGATTACCTCTTTGGTTCTGTTACCGATTTTGCTTTTTTCCCAGGAAAGAAAAACTGGGAAAAGTTATCTTGATAATACATTCTGGGGAGCACTCGTTTATGCGTCTAAAGGTAAAATAGATAAGCCTATAAATGCGAAATTAAACTCTAGACTCAAGAAGGCATTCCCTTCATTTCAGAGCTTTGAGCTCCTAGGTCAGCATACTCAAGAAAATGTTTTTAAGGAATATGTGAATTGGGTAGTTCCTTCTAATGAAATAAATCTTGGATTCGAGTCTAAGGGATTAACAGAGAACGGAGGCATGAAATTACTACTGAAGCTTTGGAGGAAGAAAAAGGTTATACTAAAGTCCGACCTTATCATTTTTCCCGACAAGCCGGTTCTTATTTCTGGCCCTGAATGGAAAGAGGGGCGGCTCATCTTTGTCTTGGAGATTCAAGAGAAGAAGTAGCCTCTTAGCTAACCAGTGATTTTTTGAGCCATTTCGGACTTTTCTTTTATTAGTCGCAACTGTCCGCATGCTGCCTCTATGTCGTGCCCTTTTTCTTTGCGTAGTGTGGCTTGTATTCCGTTCTTGATAAGAATACTGAGGAATTTTTTCTGAGTTGTTTCTGGTGGTCTTTCCCAATGAAGTCCTTCAACTTTATTGTATGGGATTAAGTTAATTTTTGCGCGAAGAGATGAGGCTGTCTTTGCCAGTGATTTTGCCTGCTCTTCTGAGTCATTAATTCCATGAATTAATATATATTCGAAGGTGATCTTATGTTTTTTCTTCGAGTTATAGTATTGGAGGGATTCAATTAGATCATTTATAGGATATTTTTTGTTTATGGGCATGATCTTTTCCCTCACTTTATCGCTGGCTCCATGAAGTGAAACCGCGAGTCGAATCTGTAATGGCTGATCAGCTATTGCGCGGATTTCTGGAGCAAGTCCACTAGTAGAGACTGTTATGTGCCTGGCACCGATTCCGAGGCCCCACTCGGCATTGATGATTTTAATTGAGTGCATCAGATTCTTAAAGTTTGCCAGTGGTTCTCCCATTCCCATGAAAACTACATTGTTAATTTTCTTTTTGGATTCCTCTTCTACAGCCAATAATTGTCCAGTGATTTCACTCGGTTCAAGGTCGCGTGCGAATCCGTCCAGTCCACTAGCACAAAATTTACAACCATAAGCGCAGCCGACCTGGCTTGAGACGCACAGAGTTTGTCTGGTAGACCGATTGCCGTTGACGTTAGTGGAAGCGGGAATGATTACCGATTCAATGTATCGACCATCCTGTAACTGGTAGAGATACTTTTTAGTAGTATCATTTGAAAGGGAATCATGAACTGGAGTCAGGGCGGTTATTCTATAAATTAACGAGAGTTTTTGCCTCAATTCTTCAGGAAGATTGCTCATTTCACTGAAACTCGTGACTCTCTGATTATAGACCCATTCGATGACCTGGCTTGCTCTGTATTTAGGCTCTCCAAGTTCAAGAAGATCATGTTCAAGTTCTTCTTTCGTGAGGCCGGTAATAATTTTTTCCCGGGTCATGGCGATATACTTTAGCACATAAAAGGAGATCCTGCTCTTAACGTTGCAAGATGAGAAAGGTTAATACACAATAATGGTATGCGACTTTTCCCTCTCCTAATATTTTCCTCGTTCTTTGTTGGTAATTATTTAAGAGCTGCCGATCAGCCTAATCTTTTATTTATCATTGCTGATGACTGCACGTTCCGGGACATTGGATGTTATGGGGGGCAGGCCAAGACTCCAAACATTGACAGGCTGGCTACTCAGGGCATGCAATTCAGTCATTGCTTTCAGGCCGCTCCGATGTGTTCACCGACAAGACACAATTTATATACCGGACTTTATCCCGTGAAGAGTGGAGCTTATCCGAACCATACATTCGTTAATAAGGGAACTAAGAGCATCGCGCATTATCTGCAACCTCTCGGATACAGGATTGCTTTAAGTGGTAAAAGGCACATTAATCCTAGAGAGGCATTTCCTTTTGAGTATTCATCGAAGGCAAATAATCCTGACCTTGAAAGTGTTAGCCTTTTATTTAAGGAATGTGCGGAAAATGAAACTCCTTTTTGCCTTTTTGCTTGTTCGAATGAGCCTCATTCTCCGTGGAATAAAGGAGACGCTTCTAGGTATGATCCTAAAAAACTTAAATTACCTCCCTACTTTGTTGATACACCTGAGACGAGAGATGCCTTTTCCCGGTACCTCGCAGAAATAAGCTATTATGATTGGCAGGTAGGACAAATCCTTAAAAGACTTGATGAGAATGATCTCACAAAAAATACTCTTGTCATGGTGGTAAGTGAGCAGGGGAGTGGTTTCCCATTTGCAAAATGGACATGCTATGAGAGCGGTTTGCAAAGTGCGATGATTGTTCGATGGGATGGTAAGGTTAGTCCCGGATCGAAAACCTCAGCGATGGTTGAATACGTGGATGTGCTGCCTACTTTTCTAAATGTGGCTGGCGGAAAAATAACAAAAAATCTTGATGGAAAAAGTTTTCTTGATGTTCTATTAGGAAAGAAAGATTCGCACAAAGAATTTGTTTTTGGAGAGATGACGACCCGAGGAATTAACAAGGGCTCCGAAACTTTTGGGATCAGATCTGTTAGGGGTAAACGTTATAAGTATATATGGAATTTTACCCCAGAAATTGAATTTAAAAATGCTTGCACACATTCTAAGGAATTTAAGAGTTGGGTAGCAAAGGCCGAATCAGGTGATAAGGATGCTTCAGAAAAAGTGAGACGATATCAATGGCGGCCAAAAGTTGAAGTGTATGACTTGAAAAATGATCCGTATGAATGGAAAAATCTGGCTGGAAATACAGAAATAAAAAGTATTCAGAGTAAGCTTGATAAGGTTCTTAAAAATTGGATGATTTCGCAGGGAGACAAGGGTCAGGAAACTGAATTAGCAGCACTGGATCGACAAAGAAGAGGCAAAAATAAAAAATCCTCTCAGCGCAAAAAGAAATCATAGAGGGACCATTAAATGATCAGGATGGCTAGTTTCGAACCAGAGATTCTGGCAGTCCCTAACGAAGTGCGTTACCAAGCTGCGTCACATCTCGTTTTTTTGCCCTACTGCCAATCAGTTTAGGGTTTGGACAAGGTCACAATCCTGCTCACGTTATCGAATTTATGATCAGTTAATTCTCCGTCAGGCCATCTGATCATGAATCTTTGAATTGTTTTTCCTTTTGCTCCAAAGAAAAGATGCGGAGTTGATTGTGAAAGGTAGCCTTTACCTGCCTGAACTTCTTTCATTTGTTTGGAAGAATCTGAATAATGGGCAATCACTTTTGCTCCAATGGCATTAGGATTCCTGATTTGTCCTTTGAGGATGACACGTATTTTTGCTGTATTATTCACATCAGCATTAGTGATGTAGGATCTTACTGGGCCATCGTTGCTGGAAACTAAAATGTCTGGGATGGAGTCTCCGTTAAGATCTGCCTTACAGGCTGATTTGGCGTCACTCGGAATAATGATTCCGCTCTCACTTGGCCACATGGGTTTAAATGTTCCATCGCCGAGGCCTGTGAGCATTAAACTCATTCCGCCTGACATTCTGCCAGTTTCTACTTGTGAATGGTAGAAATTTTGAGCCAGGAAAAGATCCGGGAAACTGTCCCCGTTCATATCTTCAATCACTATTCCAAAGCTCGGAGCGATCTGAGCAATTTTTGGCAATTTCTTAAAGTTGAACTGAGCATTTCCGTCATTGAGAAGAATTCCAGAATTGAGTTCTGTAATTGAAAACTTTTGAGCTCCTTTCATTTCTTGAGGAGTATAGACTTCGTTCAGTTCCGCTAATGCGAAGGAATGAAAAGTGTTAAATCTTTGAGCCAGGTGCGGTATTGCTCGGGTCGAGCAGCTCTTGCCTCTTACTGGAAAGAGTTGTCCATTTTCGTATTCTGCTTCGACCAGGCGCATTTCATCGGTTCCGAATTTCCCGTAATAGAGCAAAACGGGATGATCATTTGATGCATGGTACTTAGTATTGAGTCCAAAATTACTTGCCACTAAATCGATATCACCGTCCAGGTCCAGATCAGCTGCACTGACTCCGTTCCACCAGCCAGGAATCTTGTTCAGTCCTGATTTTTCGGTTTGATCAGTAAAATTCCCTCTGTCGTTTTGCAGATAAGTGATCGGCCCCCATTCCCGAGTAATGATCAGGTCCTGCCAGCCATCATCATTGATGTCTGTGAAAGTGGCCCCGGTCACGAGGCCGAGAGTAGAAAGAGCGGGAATTAATTTTTCATCTAACACTTTAAACTTACCATCAGTATTGATAAGAAGCCTACTCCTAGGAGCGGTTGGATATTTTTTCTCAATGACTCTTCCCCCAATGAAAATATCAAGGTCTCCGTCACGGTCCACATCTGCAGTGGTAATGGGGCCTCCTGAATCCGTGTCTCTCGGAAAATACGAGTCAGGGGCTAATGAGAAATTTCCGGTCCCGTCATTAATGTAGAGCCGGTCCTGCAATAATGTGCCAGAGGATTCGACGCCACCGCTCACGACAATCAGGTCCTGATCACCGTCACCGTCAGTGTCTGCAAGTAATATGCCCATGTCTTCATAGTTAAGCGATCCTTCGATCGGTTCTGGTTTTGAAAAACTACCATTCCCTTTGTTTTTGATGATTTGAGTGAGTGATCCTTTTGCGCCGCCAAGGACGAAATCTTCATCGCCGTCCCCATCAATGTCACCGACTGCCATTCCTGGGCCGAGCTGTGATAATTTATTTGGCAATAGGGGCTGGTCCTTGAAATCATCAAACTTAAGTTCCTTGTGTCTGACCCCAGAAAGACCAGTATTGACTTTGAATAAAGTCTTGTTTTTTTCAGTGGATGATGAGCTCACTAAGTCATTTGTTGATTCAGTAATTTCATAAAGGGATCCTCCCTTGAGTCCTTTGAACTCCTGACTAATCCCGCTCGGCCATTGAACTAGAAGACGAGTAATTTCCGTGTCTTTAGTGATGCCAAAGTGAGCCACAGGCTCATCCGAACTTAAGTATCCACGAGCTAAATTAATTTGCTTAACGAAGTGCCCGGAATCAGTTTCGGCGATAATTTTAGCGCCTATTCCGTCTCTGTTACTTTTTGTTCCTTTCAGTTTGATTAGTGTTCCTGAATCCTTGCTGGTGTTTTTGTATAGTATTGGAGGCTCGTCTCGGTGCATTACGAACACGTCAATGTCACCATCACGATCAAAGTCACAATTTACTGCAGCCAAGCTGAACCCGAAGTGATCCAGGCCCCATTCCTTTCCGGATTCAGAGAATTTATAATTCCCTAGATTTTGAAATACCAAATTGTTTTCTTTCCTCAGTTTTTGGGTTTCAGTTTTGGTTTTCTCTGATCCTTCCTCAATTTCACGAATATTTTGTTCCATGCCGTTAGTGAAGAAAACATCTGAGAGGCCATCATTATTAAGGTCATCAATCTTAACTGACCAGGTCCAATCCGAATTTGCCATGCCTACTAGATAAGCAGATTCAAGAACTCTTCTCGTTCCTGTGTTATAATAAACAACATTACGCATGTTTTGAGGTGGTCTTGCCTTGAGCATGAATTCTGTTGTAGAGGCTTCCATTGACCCCATACTGATCTTTCGTTTGTAATGAGTTGTTCCGGACATGTCAGCAAGAATGAAATCAACTCTACCATCGTTATTTAGATCTCCTGTATCAGCTCCCATGCTGAACATTGATGTGTATGGTACTGCCTCTTCGATAGCGTCTCTGAACGTTCCATCCCCATTGTTATGATATAGAAAGTCTCTGTCTCCCCAGTCATTACCAACGTAAAGATCAGGCAGTCCGTCATCATTGTAATCCCACCAGGTTGCGGATAATCCTCTGCCTCCTCCTGGAATGATGCCAGCCTTCTCAGTGATTTCTTCGAAGGTTCCATTCCCATTGTTACGATATAAGTAGTCGGGCCTTCCTATCTTATCCCATTTTATCATCGGGCCCTTAGGTGTTTGCTTTACCAATAATTTAAAGACTTTATCATATGGAGGAATAAGCATTGGCCTGCCGTTAGGACCTTTCCCAATCATTTTCTTCGGATCAGGCGGTGTCAGGTTAGGAGGGAGGCGATATTCATTAGTGATAAGGTAAAGATCCAAATCACCATCATTGTCATAGTCGCAAAACGATGGCATTAGGCTTGCATCAATTGTGCCCAATCCGGATTCCTTTGCTCTTTCAACGAATTGAACCGTGCCTCCTTCTTTACCAGTATTTATGTAGAGACTATTTTCTTGTCCATAATTAGCAACATAGATGTCAAGGTCACCGTCATTATCAATGTCTATGATGCTTGCGCCTCTGCCCCATGCATTGTCTTTTTCTAAACCTGATCCTTGAGTAATGTCTTTGAATTTAAGAGGGGACACCTGACGATATAGACGATTTCCTCCAGGGGAACTAGCTAGAAAAAGATCAGGAAGACCGTCACCATCGATGTCTCCGACAGCGATGCCGCTCGCTTCTAATCCTGAATTGTAGAAAAATGAGTAAGGATGTTTGAGGTTTTGTTTAACTTCAGATTGAATCCCTGATTCTTCAGGATTTAATGCTATAAATAGTGTCTTACTTGAATCACTGGAGTCATCTACTCTGGACAATGATTGGGCAAGGATAGTTCCATTCTTATCATCGACTGATGATGTTCTTTGCGTATTATTGGCAGCCTCTTTTTTATTGCAGGAAGAGAAAAAAACCAATGAAACTGATAAGGCCACAAGAATGATCAGTGACCTAAATGTAGAGAAAATAGGGGCAGTGATCATCAGTTACTCCGGTTGTTTAATTTCTATTATGGAGGAGTCTTCTGAAATTTCAGTTACTGACTCTTTTCCATTTGGCCAAGACACAGAAATTTCAGTCACTTTGTCTGATGGTTTTGTGGCAAAGGAAAGGGTAGGGGGATTTTGCGATAAGTATCCGGAACCTGAGTAAACTTCTGCTACCCTGACGCTGCCGTCGCTGATCTTAGCAGTGACTAGGGCACCGATACCTGTGGTATTACCTGCATTACCTTTAAGATTTACAGAAATTATTCGGTTCCCCGTGACGTTGTCATTGGTGAAGATTTTTAGGTTTCCATTATTGACTCCGATAATGTAGTCATTCCATCCGTCCCCGTTCAGATCCTTTCGTGTCAGACTTTTAGTGTCCTCAAAGACTACGAGTCCGCTCCTCTCTGGGGAGATAGGAGTGAATGATCCTTTACCATCGCCCTTTAGTAGTTGGCTCAGGCCTCCGGCCATGTGACCCGTTTCAGGTTCCGGGCCATAAAAATTTTGAACCATGTATATATCTAAATTTCCGTCCCCATCAAAGTCGCTCATATCAATGCCAAAACCGGGTGCGATCTGTGCAATTCGTGGCAATGGGTTAAATTCAAAGTTGCCCTCACCATTATTGATTAGGATTCCTGAGTGGAGTTCGGTTGCTTTATATACTTTTGAACTTTCTAATTTGTTTGATGTATAAATTTCCTGCAATGAGGCGCGTGCAAAACTGTCAAAGGTTTTAAATTTGTCCAAAAGGAAAGGCATGGCGTTTGATGAGCAACTCCTTCCTCTGATTGGTAAGAGTACGTCATTTTCATATTTTGCTTCGACGATGGTGGGTTCTCCGGTCCCGTCGAAGTCGCCATAGAATAGTCTGATCGGTTTTTTTTCTTTGGGATGATATTTTGTATTCATCCCGAAATTACTAACAGCGTAGTCGATGTCTCCATCTGAATCGACATCTCCTGCCGATATACCATTCCACCATCCCCAAAGTTCAGAAAGGCCTGAGCTTTTCGGGTCACTTTCTAATTTTGATCCGTTATTAATATATAGTTTAATCGGTGCCCAATTATAAGTGACTAAAAGATCCGGTCTTTTGTCGCCATTCGCGTCAGACCAGATAGCACTGGTAACCATTCCGTATGATCCAAGACCAGGAGCCATTAGATCAGTGACATCTTTGAATTTTCCGTCAACGTTCTGGAGAAGGTAACTCTTTGGACTTGTTGGGTATTGGCCCGGAACGACCCTCCCTCCAACGAATAGGTCAAGGTCACCGTCAGAATCGAAATCAGCACATGTTACGGTGCTTCCGCTCTCATGCATTTCCGGGAGTGTTCCTGTAGGGGCTTTTATGAATGCTCCTTTTCCATCATTTAGGTAAAGGCGATCTTGTAATACGGGATCATTTTTGGCGCATTCGACTCCGCCACTGACAACATATAGATCGAGGTCACCGTCACTGTCACTGTCAAAGAATAAAGCTCCCATGTCTTCTGCGACAGAATCGGCGGCCACGGCCCCTCCGGTCAGTCTTGTGAATTTACCTGAACCATTATTGCGAATCAGTTTACCCTCATCATTCTTTGCTCCTCCAAGATAAAAGTCATCGTCTCCATCTCCATCGATATCTCCCCAGGCCATTCCAGGTCCTAGCTGGGAATTTTTTTGAGGAAGTAAAGCTTGTACAGCGTAGTCGTCATAGAGTGTTTCCTTGTGCCTGAGGCCTGCAAGTGAGGTGGACATCGGAGAGAATAATTTTTTCTTTTCTTCTGTTTGAGGTTTGGTCGGTTCTTTTCCGGGTTCTGTGATGGTGTAGATTTGATCGGAGGAAAGATCATTAAATACTTGATTGTGTCCGCTAGGCCAGTGAACGCTTAGCTCATCAATTTTATCATTTTTTCCCGTGCCAAAGTGAGCAATTGCTTCACCGCTGGCCATGTAGCCTCGACTCA
>JABSSR010000209.1 GCA_013213965.1 Verrucomicrobiales bacterium
GTTTAGTATGGCTACAGGTAGTCATGAGGCTGGAAATTTGGAGCAATTCAATATATCTGAATACGTCAATCTCCTCAGCGCAGGGAAGAATGTTTTGGCAATTGCGGGATTAAATAATACTAAGACAAGTTCTGATCTCCTGATTAATCCTATACTTTCTACGGAGCCATTAGTTAGCAAAAAGACAAATGATCGAAAAAAGCGTGGAGGCGACTCTAAATTGATTAAAGAGAAAAAGGAAAGTGAAGCTAATTCAATGAAATTAAATCGCGCATTAATGCATCAGAGGTATAGTCGCAATAGTCCTCCAACACATTTATTGCTGTCAAAAAATAGTGATATTGGGCAAGGGAAATTACTAACCTTCAATAAGAAAGCTGTTTGGTTTGAGTTAGCCTCCGAAAATTTTACGGTCCCAGTAGAGAGGCTAGATAAGGTAGTTAGTGTTGAGAGTTTAGATCAAGTAGGGAGCGATATTTTAAATTATGATTTCAAGTCGCAAACAAGATTATTCCTTGTAGATGGTTCTGTTTTAGATTTGGTAGTTAAAAAATCTGATAATGAATTTTTGTTTGGAAAATCAAATATCTATGGCGAGGTTGCAATTCCAGTAGCATCAATTCAAAAGATTAATTTAGGAGGCTTTGAAAGTGATGTTTTTGAATCCAAGTATGATGAATGGATTATAAGGTCAGCTGAAGAATTAAAAGCTGAAGGGAAATGAAAAAATACATAGGATTAAATTTATTGGTTCTGTGGGGCCTTGTCACATTATCAGAAGTTACTTCTGCCGACGTGAGGCTGCCCGCTATTGTGGGCGATCATATGATTTTGCAGCAGCAGACGAGAGCTCCTGTCTGGGGTTGGGCTGATCCAGGCGAAACTGTGACGGTCGAGGGAAATTGGGGCGAGAAAGCCACGGCAACTACCGCCGAGAACGGAAAATGGAAAGTTTTCCTGAAGACTCCGTCACATGGCGGCCCTCACAACCTCAAGATCAATGGCAAAAACGAAATCACCATCAACAACGTGGTAATCGGTGAAGTGTGGCTTTGCGCCGGACAATCGAATATGGGGTGGAGGCTTAGCGCGGTATTTGAGGGGGCGGAGGACGCCGCTTCCGCCAACTACCCGAATTTCCGCATATTCCGTTCGAAACGAAAACACAGCCATGAACCCCAGGAAGATTGTATCGCCAAGTGGACTCCGTGTACGCCTGATTCAGCAGCCACGTGCTCTGCTGTCTCCTTTTACTTTGCTCGCAAATTACACCAGGAACTGGGAATTCCTATCGGCATTGTGCTGCAGCCCTATGCCGGAACACCGATTGAGGGGTGGATGCCTAGGGAAATTCAGATGAATGATCCCAGAACCCGCAAGTATGCTGAGGAGATGGACGAGGAATCTGCAGCCTATGACCCCACTATGGCAAAGAAACAACTCGAAAGAGCCATGCAACGATGGAAGCTGGGCGAGCGAAAGGGGAAACCCGTCTTGAGAACTCCAAAAAATTGGGGGCATCAATATCCGGGAAATATTTTTAATGGCATGATTCATCCGATCATGCCGTATGGTATTCGTGGCGCGATTTGGTATCAGGGCGAAAGAAATTCCAAAGATGTCCCGCAGGCTTTGAATTATCGCAAGCAACTTGCCCTGCTTATCAACTATTATCGCTCATCTTGGCATGAGCTTTCCGGTGGAAATGTAGCGAAGGACTTCCCCTTCTACTTCACGCAACTGCCAAGTTGGCATTCGGCACAGGAAAAACCCGTCGAAGGCCTTGAGGCATCTTGGGCGGTGAATCGGGAAATGATGCGTCTGGTGGATTCAGAAGTGGCTAACACCGGAATGGTCGTTTCAATCGACACCGGTGACGCGATCGCACTACATCCGAAAAACAAGAAACCAATCGGCATTCGGCATGCCTATTTGGCACTGAAACAAACCTACGAAAAAAACATTACAGCCTACGGCCCGCGCTTTAAAAAGCAGTCA